>JAYVYR010000047.1:0-6260 GCA_043784065.1 Acidimicrobiaceae bacterium | reverse complement strand
CCGCATGGTGCAGCGAACCCGGACGTCCCAGGGGCGCCGGCAGGCAGGGGCGAAGGCAGGGTGCAGAAAGCGGGAATGGCCGACGAGGCGCTGGCGGCGAGGCCGACGGCAAGCGCGATGGCGGCCAGCGCCCCACGTGCCCCGTGTTCCCCATGTGGGGCGTGTTCGCCGAGCCCTGTGACGGATATTGGTGCTCCCCCTGGTTGGCTCCGGGGGTCGACGATACCGTTCCGGCCGGTCCCCACGTGGCACCGGTGGCTCGGGACGTGACGTGTCGGCGCCCAGCCGTGGGTTGCGTCCTCCGTCCGGGCGCCACCCGGATTGTCAGAGAATTGGACGTTCAGCTACGGGAAGCACACCCCCAGCCACGACGGGGGCGGAGCAAGGACGTGCGATCGGAGGCTGGCTCAGCCGACCCGGGCAAGTAGATCGGCCTGTCGGGCACAGAGTTCGGGGATGACATCCTCTGGAAGGTCGTGCCCCATGCCATCGACTATCCACAGGTCGGCCCCGGGAATGGCGGCAGCAGTCGCCTCACCTCCGGGGAGCGTCACCAGAGGATCGGCTGCCCCGTGGATCACCAGGGTCGGGACGCGCACCTTGCCCAGGGCGGCGGACCGATCCGGCGAGGCCAGGATGGCCGCAAGCTGGCGGACTGTCCCTACCGGGTGATGGCCCCGGTCGTAATGGATCTCGGCCCGAGCGCGCATGCCGGCTTCGTCGAACGGGAAGCCGGGCGAGGCGATCACCAGCGAACCGGCAAGCGACTGCTCGATGGCCGCCTCGCGCCCCTCGGCCGGTGCCACCAGTAGTGCGGCCATGGCCTCGGGGGTGGGCGGGCCCGTCGTGGGACCAGGTGTGGACATGATCGAGGTGAGCGTGCGCACCCGGTGGGGGAAGTCGATGGCGAACTGCTGGGCGATCATGCCGCCCATCGATACACCGAGTACGTGCGCGCTTGCCACGCCCAGGGCATCGAGCAGTCCGGCGGCGTCGGCCGCCATGTCGGATAGTAGGTAGGGGACACTGGTGCTGGCGTCGCCGAGCAGGGCCCCCATGTCGGGCTCGCCGGCGTCGTCGAACCAGGTCGTCTCGCCCTGGTCGCGGTTGTCGAACGTGATGAGGTAGAAGCCCAAGTCGACCAGGCCTGCCACCAGCGAGGGTGGGAAATCGGTCATCTGGGCGCCAAGCCCATGGATGGCCAGCAGCGGGGGGGCTTTGGGATCACCGTAAGTGGTGTAAGCGATGTCGATGCCGTTGGCAGTGGTGGTGGCAGTGGTTGTGGTGGGGGATGTGGTCAAGGTCAGCTCCTCGTGCCGGATTCCGTTGCTCCGGGCACGCTACTGCGACAATGGTGGCGCCGACGGCACGAACGCGGCGGGGCCTGAAGACGGCCGAGCACAACGAGAGAGGGAAGGCCATGAGCACGGAGCCAGCGCTGGGGGTCGCACTCGTTACCGGGGCCAGCCGGGGCATCGGAAAGGCCATCGCCATCCATCTGGCCCGGGTCGGGTATGACGTCGCCATCGGGGCCCGCACCCTCCACGAGGGCGAGGGCCGCGAACACTCCTCCACGGTGGCGGCTTCGAACACCACACCCCTGCCCGGCTCGCTCGACTCCACGGCCGCCCTGGTGACCGCCGAGGGCCGTCGCGCGCTTCCGGTCTACCTCGACCTCCTCGACCGCGCGTCGCTCGGTTCGGCCACAGCCACCGTGCTGGAGCGGTGGGGTCGCATCGACGTCCTGGTGAACAACGGGCGCTACGTAGGTCCCGGCCACATGGACCAGGTCCTCGACACCCCGATCGACCTCCTTGACCGCCACCTCGAGGCCAACGTCATGGCCCCTGTGGTGCTGGCCAAGCTGGTCCTGCCTTCGATGGTCGAACGGGGGAGCGGGGTGGTGATCAACCTCGCTTCGAGCTCGGGCACCATGGACCCACCCCGACCGGCCGGTAGCGGGGGATGGGGACTCGGCTACGGAATGTCCAAGGGTGCTCTGCACCGCGTGGCTGGTCTCCTGGCCGTCGAGTTGGCCGACCGGGGGATAGCTGCCTACAACCTGAGCCCCGGTTTCGTTGCCACCGAGCGGATCGCCATCGATATGGCCGAGTTCGGTTTCGACGTCTCCCGGGGGGCACCCCCCGACGTCGTGGGGGCAGTGGCCGCATGGCTGGTGACCAGTCCAGACGCACGGGATCGCAATGGGCAGTGGATCGAGGCCCAAGATGTGTGCCGCGAACTCGGACTGCTACCGGGCTGGCCACCAGTCTCCTCCTGACAGGTTGTCCCGCTGCTGACAGGATGGCCGGATGGCCACCGAGTACCCGATCCCCGCCACCGATGAGCTCGACGCCATGTTCGCAGCGCTCAGCAACTGGTCGCGGTGGGGGGTCGACGATCAGCGCGGCGCAGCTAACTTTCTGACCGACGCGCACCGGGTGGCGGCCACCCGGCTGGTGGAGACAGGGGAGTCGCTGAGTCTGGCCCACGACTTGGCCACCGAGCCCATGCCTGAGCACCCCAATCCCGTGCAACACCACATGCTGGCCTCGGGAGATGCCCGCGATTCGAACGGGATCGCTGGTTATGAGGCGGCTCGGGACCATCTGGCCCTCGACATTCACGGGTTGTGGACCACCCATGTCGACGCCCTGTCCCACATGTTCGTGCGCGGTCAGATGTACGGCGGCCGCCCGGCAAGCGAAGTCCGCAGCGACGGCGCCCGTTCGAACACCGTGCTTACCCTGGCCGACGGCGTAATCGGCCGGGGCGTCCTGCTCGACATCCCCCGTGCGCTCGGCCGCGACTATCTTGATACGGGCGAAGTCGTGACGGTCGCAGATCTTGAAGCGGCGGAAGCGACCCAGGGCGTTCGCGCCGGGACGGGGGATATCCTCCTCGTGGCCTGGGGGCGCGAGGCGAGGAAGCGGGCCACCCGCGGGTTCGACGGCTTCTCGGGGCTCCACTCGGAATGCCTTCCGTGGTTGGCACAGCGCCAGGTGGCCGTGCTCGGGAGCGACGGCATCTCGGATCCGATGCCATTTGTCGGCACCCCCGAGTGGCCCTTCCCCGTCCACCAGATCGGCATCGTGGCCATGGGCCTCCACCTCATCGACAACGTCCGGCTGGCCCCGCTGGCCGCCCGCTGCGCCGAACTCGGTCGGTGGGAGTTCCTGTTCACCATGGCGCCACTGCGGATCCCGAAGGGAACCGGGTGCCCGGTCAACCCGGTAGCGGTCCTGTGAGTACAGGTGAGTCCTCCGGTTCCGACCGTTCCGCAGACTACGAGGAGCTGCGCGCCCTGCTCCAGCACTATGCCCGGGCGGTGGACGAACGGGACGTCGACACCCTGGCCACGTTGTTCCACCCGGATGCTGAACTCACCGGTGCACGTGGTGTGGAGTCGTTGGCGGAGTTTCTGACCGGCATGCGGGCGCCGCGGACCTTCCCGATCAGCATGCACGTGATGGCCGATCCACTGATCGTCTTCGGCCCGGGGCCTGGGGAAGCCAATCTGGACACCTACGCGGTCGTGTACCAGGTGAGCGATCCCGCCTCGGATCGAGGCGATCTCACGTTGGGCATCCGCTACCTCGACGATGTCGTGCGTCACGACGGCCGATGGGTCGTCCACCGACGGACGTCCCACACGCTCTGGATGCGGTAGGTGGACCCGCAGCAGTGGGAACGCTCGTTCGACTCAGAACCGGCCCATGCGCAACAGTCGCCCAGGGGTCGCCCCGGTCAGTTCACCTCGCTCGATGGTGACCTGACCTGCTACCACGGTGCCTAGGAACCCGACCGATCGCTGCTCGAGCCGGCGGCCCCCGGCCGGCAGGTCATCGACCAGATTCGGAACGGCCGGTGCGACCGTCACCGGGTCGAAGATGTTGAGATCGGCGTCCATGCCCGGGCGCAGCAGGCCCTTGGTCGAGAGCCCCCAGGCCAGGGCTGGAGCCAGTGTGACCATACGGACAGCCTCCTCCAAGGTGAACTCCCCCCGGTCCCTCACCCAGTAGCCGAGCAGGTGGGTGTGGATCGACGAGTCGGCGATCTGGCTCAGGTGGGCCCCCGAGTCCGAGAACGTCATGACCGTGCGGGGGTGCCGAAGGGCCCGCAGCAGGACGGTCTCGTCTTGGGGGTAGAGGCTCGGTTGGATGAACAGCTGGTTCCCGGTAGAGGCCACGCAGAGATCGATCATGGCCTCGGCCGGGTGGACACCCCGACTACGAGCCACGTCGGCTACAGATGGGTTGGGAGGCAGACCGTGTTCGTAGACGCGAATACCCTCGAAATCGGGCGGGCGGGCCTGGGCACCGACGCCGGTGTAGGCGGCGTAGCTAGCGTTCACGGCGGCATCGACCAATGGCCGGCGGCGTTCGGGGTCGGCCAGGATCGCCAACTGCTCACCAATTGGCCGGGAGCGAAGTTCGGCCCAGTCCGGTAGGAGGTCGAAAGGCAGGCGGGTCTTGAGTGAGAGCAGTACCGAAATGCCCCGGCAGTGGGTCTGGGCGATCATCCGGGCGCCGCGGGTGGCCGCCTCGTCGAGGAAATCGATCAGGTAGCCGGCACCCCGGGTGGCCACCATCCCGAAGGTCATGGGCACGCCAGTTGCGGCAGCCAGGCCGGCCATCCGATCAAGTGCCGTGGAGCGGACCTCGGGATCGGGCGCAGACATGTCGGCATCGGCACCTTCGAAGATGCCGGCGCCAAGTTCGCCCATGACGCCTACCAGTGCCGCTACCTCGTCCCACGAGGCCAACCGTGAGGCCACGGGACGACCGTCGGACGTCTCGTGGTGCTGGGTGCGCGACGTCGTGAACCCGATGGCCCCGGCAGTCAAGGCGTCACGCAACTGCCCGGCCATCAGGGCCATGTCATCGGCGTCGGCCTCCTGCTCGAAGGCGCGCTCGCCCATAGCCCACGTGCGCAGGGCCGAGTGTCCGATGTTGGCGGCGAAATGGATGCTCTTGGGTAGGCGGTCGACGGCGTCGAGATACTCCGGGAACGTCTCGAAGTTCCAGTCGATGCCAGCGGCCAGCGCGGCGGGATCGATGTCTTCGGCCCGTTCGAGATTTCGAACCACCAGCGCCCGTTGATCCGACCGTACCGGCGCCAGGGTGAAGCCGCAGTTGCCCATCACGGCTGATGTCACCCCGTGCCAGCACGAGTTCGATCCGGTGGCGTCCCAGAACACCTGAGCGTCCATGTGGGTGTGACCGTCGACGAAGCCTGGGGTGACAACGTGCCCTTCAGCATCGATCTCCCGGGTGCCGCGGCCTGCCACCCGGCCGACCTCCGTGATGTGGCGGCCGTCGACGGCGACATCTGCCCGATAGGAGCCGAGTCCCGATCCATCGACCACGGTCCCGTTGCGGATCACCAGGTCATGTGTCATCGGACCATCCTTGCCCATGATGTAGGACGCCGGGTGGCCCTAGATTGGCGCCATGGCCACCCGTGAGAGATCAACGGGCGACCTGACTACCCGGTCATCGACAGTGACGGACACATGGGGCCGAGCACCTGCCGACGCCGGCCCCCTACCTCGAACAGCAGGGCTTGAGCCTCGAGGATCCGGCACTTCGCCGACTGGTTCCGCCCTATGGGGGTACCGATGTGCCATGGCACGATCAGACCCCGACGGAACGGTCGGCCACCCGCACGCCACGCGGGCCGTGGTGGAGTGCCCCGGCCAAGCAGACCATCGATCTGGCCACCGCTCTGTTTCCTGCGTTGCTCTACGAGCGTCTGGACGAGACGGGCATCGATTTCGGGGTCGGGTACCCGAGCCTCGGTCTCTTCTTCCTGCATGCAGAAGACGATCGGTTCCGCCGGGGCGCGTGCCGGGCGCTCAACCGCTGCAATGCCGAGACATTCGCTCCGCTGGGTGACCGCCTGACTCCGGTGGCCGCCATACCCATGCACACCCCCGAGGAGGCGGTTGCCGAACTCGAGTACGCGGTGCAGGTCCTCGGCTTCAAAGCCGTGCTGTGCGCCGCATACGTGCAGCGCCCCTCCGACGCCTTGGCCGCCAACGATCCCCAAGTGACTCGCTACGCTTTGTGGCTCGACCAGTTCGGTATCGATTCCGCCTACGACTACGACCCGGTGTGGGCCAAGGCCGAGGAGTTAGGCGTGTCCATCGCGTTCCACTCGGGCTTCATCGGCATGACCCGGTACCGTTCACCGATCAGCTACGCGGCAAACCACCTCTCGATGCTGGGCCACGGACAGTAGAGCCTGGCCACGTCGCT
>JAYVYR010000046.1:0-5929 GCA_043784065.1 Acidimicrobiaceae bacterium | reverse complement strand
CGCCGCACTCCGCATCGCTCGCCGCTCAATCTCAACGGCGCGCGATTTTTCCCCCTCAGGCCACTGACCACGGCTGGCGCTACGCCATCACGTTGCTTGTGCGGAGGCTCAATCCGGCCCGTCGCCATCGCAGCAACCCGAGGGTCGTCAAACGCAAGTACGTCAAGTGGCACGTGAAGCGCGAGCGGCACAAGACGTGGCCACAACCGACCGGTCCACCTCGGGCCAGTATTCCAGGGGCACCGAGCCCCTAACTGAACGGTATTGCCCCTAATTCCATTCCCACCTCCAGTTCAGCCCGCAGCGCCCTCGGAGCCCCGGCCGCCACCTCGACATCTGCCACCTCGACATCTGCCACCTCGGTGGCATTCAACGTGGCGTCCACCCGAACCACCTCGTCGACAACCACCACACTGGTCGACGGTTCCGGTGCCGTGGACCTCACGACCAACACCGCCAATCTCACCGCCACCGTTCCGGCCCTGTCCGGACTGGCGGGCAGTGGCAACGACACGGTCAACGTGGTTGCCGACGGATCGAACGTCTACCTGGGCTCGCCCGCACTGTCCTCGCTGACGGGTGGCACCACATGGTTGAAGGCATCGCTCCCGAAGGACATCTCGAACGCCAACTCGTCAACGTTGGCCGTCCTGGCCAACCCCTCGCAGCTTCTCGGACTCCTGTCGTCCGTCGGTGGCAACGTGACCACTGTCGACAACGTAAACCTCCTCGGCACATCGACCACCGAGTATTCAATCACCGTGACCCTGGCCCGCCTTGCCTCCCATGCCGGTCTGACCACGGGGTCCAAGCTCAGTTCGCAGGCATCCCAGATCCTCCAGCAACTGGGCAACACGTCGGTGCCTGTCACGGTGTGGGTTGGCAGTGACGGATTCGTCCGACAGATTTCGACCTCGCTCGACCTGTCCAGGGCCACGCTCGGCAGCCTGGCCTTGGACCTGATCAACGGCGTCGTCAACGGTGCCCTTCCAACCAGCACCAGCGGCCAGTCCACCACTGCCACCACGGTGGTCTTCGGGTTCTCCCACTACAACGCCCCGGTCACCGTGACGGTGCCGCCAGCATCCCAGACCACCGATATCAACGCTGTCGTGCACTCGGTTCGAGGCGTCGTCTCCGGCATCGGCCACACCGTCTCGAGCTTCGACTCAAACTTCTGAGGTACCCGTCGCCCCGATACCGCATCGCTGAGCCTGTCCTTCCCGTCCGACCAGAGCAGGGGGCAGCCCAGCGCCCGGTACGATCGTCAGCTATGGCACGGGCCTATGACGTCATCGACATCGAGAAGAAGTGGCAGCGTCGCTGGAGCGACGAGGGCACCTACGAGGTGGATGCCGACGATCCCCGTCCCCCGTGGTATGTCCTCACCATGTACCCGTACCCCTCGGGTGCAGCCCACATGGGTCACGTGCGCAACTACACGTTCGGCGATCTGCTGGTCCGCCATCGCACCATGCTCGGCCACGCCGTCCTGTCCCCGTTCGGATTCGATTCGTTCGGCCTGCCGGCCGAAAATGCCGCGATCAAGACCGGCACCCATCCTCGTGTGTTCACGGACGCCCGCATCGCGGAGTTGAAGGAGTCGATCACCTCGCTGGGCGCCGTTTACGACTGGCGGCGCGAGATCCGAAGCCATGACCCCGAGTACATCAAGTGGAACCAGTTCATCTTCTCGAAGTTGCTCGAAGCCGGCCTGGCCTACCGGGCCAACGCCCCGGTCAACTGGTGCCCCGGCTGTCAGACGGTCCTGGCCAACGAGCAGGTGCTGGCCGACGGGACGTGCGAGCGTTCCGGTGACGTTGTCGTCAAGCGCGACCTCGAGCAGTGGTTCTTCCGGATCACCCAGTATGCCGACGAGCTCCTGGACGGCCTCGAGGAACTCGAGTGGCCTGAGCGGGTCAAGACGATGCAGCGCAATTGGATCGGTCGGTCCGAGGGTGCCGAGTTCGACCTGGTGGTCGAGGGACGAGACGGCTCCGACGGCGGTGAGCCCTTGGCCCTGCGGGTGTTCACCACTCGACCCGACACCTCGTTCGGCATGACGTATGCCGTGGTCGCGCCCGAGCACCCGTTGGTGGCCGATCTCACCACTCCCGAACACGCCGACGAGGTCGATGCACTTCGAACCCGGGCCGCGGCCAGCACTGATATCGAGCGGATGTCGGAATCGGGGTCGGCGAGTCTGGCCAAGCGGGGCGCTTTCACCGGCTCGTCCGTGGTGAACCCCTTTACCGGCACTGCGGTGCCCGTCTACGTGGCCGACTATGTCCTCATGGGCTACGGCACCGGCGCCATCATGGCGGTACCCGCCGAAGACACCCGCGACTGGGACTTCGCCAAGGCCTACGGCCTGCCCCACGTCCGTACCGTCCGACCCCCCGAGGGCTGGGACGAGCATGGCGGATCCGATGGAGGCCCGGGCGGGGCCTACACGGGCACGGGCGAGAAGATCAACAGTGCGTGGCTGGACGGCCTCGACATTGCGACGGCCAAGGAGAAAGCCAACGAGTGGCTCGAGGAACAGGGGATCGGCACCCGCAAGGTCAACTATCGGCTGCGGGACTGGCTGGTGTCGCGCCAGCGTTTCTGGGGCTGCCCGATACCGGTCGTCTACTGCGCCGACCACGGCATCGTGCCCGTGCCCGCCGACCAGCTTCCTGTCCTCGCCCCCGACGACGTCGAGTTCCAGCCCACCGGAGAATCGCCCCTCGGCACCCATCTCGGATTCTTGAACACGACGTGTCCGATCTGCGGTGGTCCGGCCACCCGCGAGACCGACACCATGGACACGTTCGTCGACTCGTCCTGGTACTTCCTGCGTTTCACCGATCCGTGGACGCCGGACGCCCCCTTCGACAAGGACATCGCCAGCCACTGGATGCCGGTCGACCAGTACATCGGCGGGATCGAGCACGCAATCCTCCATCTGCTCTATGCCCGGTTCTTCACCAAGGCACTGGTTGACGTAGGAGTGGCCCCGGAGGGCCTGCGCGAGCCGTTCGCCCGGCTGTTCACCCAGGGCATGATCCGCATGGACGGAAAGAAGATGTCCAAGTCGAAGGGCAACCTGGTCGCCCCGTCGAGCTACCTGACCACGGTCGGGGCTGACGCCCTGCGCCTGTTCCACCTGTTCGTGGGACCGCCGGCTGACGATGTCGACTGGTCGGACCAGACCGACTCGGTCATCGACGGCTGTGCCCGCTACCTCGACCGGGTGTGGCGCCTGGCCCTTCCCGAGGTGCCTCGACGGGCTAGCGACGGCTCCGCAGAGTTGACCGAGGCCGACCTGACCGTGCGTCGGGCCACCCACAAGCTGATCGACCGGGTGTCTCGGGACTACGAACGTTGGTCGTACAACACGGCCGTGGCCGCCTGCATGGAGTTCGTGAACCTTCTCGGTCCCTACGCCAAGGACGGCGGGCGCCCCGACGTGGTCGAGGATGCGGTCGACACCCTGCTGCTCCTGCTCGCCCCGATGGTGCCGCACGTGGCCGCTGAGGCATGGGAGCAGCGTCACGGCGACCATATCCACCTCCGGTCGTGGCCCGAGGCCGACCCAGCACTGTTGGTCGAGGACACAGTGACCATAGTCGTGCAGGTCAACGGCAAGATCCGGGACCGGATCGAGGTGGCCCTCGACATCACCGAATCCGAGGCCGAAGCGCTGGCCTTGGCATCGCCCGCAGTGGTCGAGGCACTCGGTGGCGGGTCACCCAAGCGGGTCATCGCCCGCCCGCCCAAGTTGGTCAACGTCGTCATCTGAATCGGTGCGGAGCATCACGGGATCGGGCGGTGACGTAACCGGAGACGACACCTTTGAACAATCGCGCCGCCGCCGGCTGCGGTCGCAGCTTCTGTCCGGACCAGTTCCCGACTCACCCGAAGCTGTGGTCGGCCAGCTGCTGGCCGTGCAGGCCCAGGACAGTAGAGGGTTCCGCCTGGCCATCCGCAGCCGGACCCGTGGACTGACTTCGGGCCATGTGGACGCCGCACTCGATGACGGCCGGCTGCTGGTGACATGGCTCAACCGGGGGACGCTGCACCTGGTCAGGTCCGAGGACTACCGGTGGCTCCACCGCCTCACCGCCCAGCGAGTGCTACCCAGGGTCGAACGGCGCCTGCGCCAGCTCGGAGTCGACGTCGGCGACGAGGATCGGGCCCTCCAACTGATAGTCGATGCGCTCGAGTCCGACAGTCCGCTGACCCGTCATCAGTTGCGGGACCGAATCGACGCTGGGGGCGTGACGACCGAAGGTCAGGCACTGATACACCTGTTGGCCGCCGCCAGCCTGCGGGGCCATGTCGTGCGTGGCCCGATGGCCGACGGGCACCATGCATTCGTAGCGGTCGAGCGGTGGCTCGCCCCGGAGGCATCGGCTCCGGACCACGCCGAGGATCTGGACCGCCTGATCCGGCGCTACCTGGTGGGCCACGGACCGGCCGGCCCGGAAGACCTGGCGAAGTGGGCCGGCATCACCCTCGGCGATGCCCGTCACGCCTTTGCCGGGTCGGCCCTCGACCTGGTGGAGACGGACGCCGGATCCGTCCTAGGCCCTCGACAGTCAAGTAGTCGTGAGCCCGGTGCGCCCCGGTTGCTGGGACCGTTCGACCCGGTGCTCCACGGCTGGGTGTCACGCGAATCATTTGTCGGAGCGCACCGGTCAGTCGTGACGGTCAACGGCATATTCCGGGCGACCTGCCTGGTAGGCGGACGGGTGGTCGGCACGTGGACCCATCCGGCGAAGGGGCTGAAGATCGATCTTCTGGAGAACGTCGATACGTCGGCCCGCCAGCGCCTTGCCACCGATGCGGAGGATGTGGCCCGATTCCTCGGACGAGTCGTGGATCCGGTGACATTTTCCGATCGTGACGCCGGCCAGACCCGGTAGGACTGCTGTCGTCAGCCTCGGATGTCGGCCAGGACCTCGGCCCACTGCTCGGTGCTGACGCCGGACGGGGCGTAGATGTTGAACCGGTCGACGACTCCACCGAACCGCGACCTGATCGAAGCGGCGATGGTGTCGAACCCGCCGACCACGGCGAAGGTGTGGAGCATGTCGTCGTCGATGAGGTTCGCCATGTCGTCCCAGGCCCCGCGTTTGGACAGGGTGTTGAGCTCGGCCTGCAGGTCGCCCCATCCGTGGAGGTCGAGGACCGGCCGATAGGCAGGGGTGGAACCGTAGAAAGCCAGCTGCTTGCGTGTGGCAGCTGCCAACGCGATGACCGCCGCCTCGTCGAGTCCGGTGACCACCATGCCGGGGAACGAGATCTGGAAGGTCGACCGGTTCCGTCCACCGGCGGCCAGGCCCCGGTCGACGGCGGGGAGGGTCACCTCTCGGAGGTACCGCTCGGTGGTGAACGCGTGGGCGAGCAGTCCGTCGGCGACTTCGCCGGCCACTTCGGTCATGAGGCTCCCGACAGCCGCCAGGAAGATCGGCGGGTTCCCGAAGGGATTGGGCCCCGGGTCGAACATCGGGGTCATGAGCGTGTGGCGGTAGTACTCGCCCCGGAAGGCAAGCCGGCTGCCATCCGACCACGAGTCCCAGATGGACCGGATGGCCAGGATCAGCTCCCTCATCCGGGGGGCAGGATGGGACCACGGCATAGAGAAGCGCTTCTCGATATGCGGTTTGATCTGTGATCCGATGCCCAGCATGAACCGACCCTGCGATGCCGTCTGGAGGTCGTTCGCCGTTGTAGCCAAGGTCATCGGGTTACGAGCGAAGGCCACGGCGATCCCGGTGCCGACCTGGATCCGCTCCGTGTGCTCGGCGGCCAGCATCAGGGGCAGGAACGGGTCGTGGCTCGTCTCGGCGGACCAGATTCCGTCGTAGCCGGACGCCTCGGCCGACGTGGCCTGGGCCACCACGCCCGAAGGGTCGAATCCGATGGTCCCGTCCACGAGCAT
>JAYVYR010000045.1:0-21452 GCA_043784065.1 Acidimicrobiaceae bacterium | reverse complement strand
GCCTCAGCCAGCACGGATCGGAAGACCTGGCGCCGGCTGGCGCCAAGTACCCGGAGGAGGGCGAGCTCGCGCGTGCGTTGCCCCACGATGATCGAGAAGGTGTTGAAGATGGTGAAGCCACCCACGAACAATGAGATGAAGGCGAAGATCAGCAACGCTGTCGAGAAGAACCCGAGCGCCTTGTTGATGGTCGACGCCGACTCGTCGGCCACCGTCTGGCCCGTCACCACCTCGACCCCGGAGGGCAATACCTTGGCGATGGCCCGTTCGACCTGTGCCTTGTCAACGCCGGGAGCGACCAGCACGTTCACGGTGTCGTACTGGCCGACCCGATGGTAGAGCTGCTGAGCGGTGGGAAGCCAGAAGGCGGCGATCGTGGCGCCGGCGAGGTTGTTTGCCGTGCCGAACTGGGCGATGCCAGAGACGGTGAATGTCTGTGAGGGCCCGGGCAAAAGAATCCGGACCCGCCGGCCCACGTGGAAGTCGTACTTCGATGCCGTGCCGGCGTCGACCACCACCTGGTGGTCGGTGATGGGGGCCGACCCTTGGCGCAACTTGAGGGGCGACAGCGTTGCGTTGGGGTCGAACGAGATGCCGATGGTCGGAGCCCCACCGGTGGTGACGGCCATTCCGTTCGGCGCTACGAACTGCGCCGGGACGCCGGAGACTGACCCGTCGGCCGCCACCACACCGGGCACGGCCCGCACCGCGCCGGCCACCGACTCGGGAATCGGGTTGCGGACCGCCCCGATGTTCCCCGTGAAGGCGGCATGGCCCCGGACCACGAAACTGGTGTTCTGGTAGATGTTCTGGAACAGATTGTTGAAGGTGGCGTGCAGCGTGTCGGTCAAGACGAGCGTGCCCGAGACGAACATGACGCCGAGCACGATGGCCGACCCGGTCAGGGCCAGACGGAGCTTGTGGGCCAAGACGCCCTTGAGGGTGGCCCGCCACATGTCAGCTGCTCAACGCCATCATCTGCTCGAGGATGGCGTCAGCGGTGGGCGCCACCAGGTCCGCCACCACACGACCATCCGCCAAGAAAAGTACCCGGTCGGCGTGGGCCGCCCCCCGCGGGTCGTGTGTGACCATGGCGATGGTCTGCCCGAATTCGTCGACCGAGCGCCGGAGGAAGCGGAGTACCTCCGTCGAGGAGTTGGAATCGAGGTTGCCGGTGGGTTCGTCTGCGAAGACCAGGTCGGGTCGACCGACCAGGGCCCTGGCGCAGGCGATCCGCTGCTGTTGGCCTCCGGACATCTCCTTGGGAAGATGGTTGAGCCGGTCGCGGATGCCCAGTTGGTCGACCAGATAGTCGAACCATGCCTGGTCGACATCGCGGCCGGCCAGGTCGGCCGGCAGGAGGATGTTCTCCTTGGCCGTCAGCGTGGGCACCAGGTTGAACGATTGGAATACGAACCCGATTCGATCACGCCGGAGCTTGGTGAGACCGGAGTCGTCGAGCCCCTGAATTTCTGCGTCACCCACGAACACCTGTCCCGACGTCGGCGGGTCCAGCCCGGCCATGCAGTGCATCAACGTCGACTTGCCAGAGCCTGACGGCCCCATGACCGCCGTGAACTTCGCCTGATCAAAGGCGACGGTGACCCCGTCGAGGGCGCGAACGGTCGCTTCACCGGTGCCGTAGGTCTTGACCAGGTCGACGGTCCGGGCCGCCGCCACGGCCGCAGTGACAGAATCACTCGGGTCGATGATTGCCATGGTGGTACCTTCCGTCCGTCGGTACAGAAGCGGACACCGGTCGTTGCCGCAATTAGGAGCGGGCGTCCGGTTGAGCGGTCTGGCACCGGCTATACCCAGTGACTTGCCAGGCTACGAGCCGCTGGACACTCACCGGTGGACCCGCCACACCGTCACCGTCCGCTATGTCGTGCGGCGTCAGATGCTGACGACAACCTTGCCGGTGTTGCCTCCGCTGAAGAGGAGGTTGAGGGCCTCACCCGCCCGGTCGAGACCCTCGACCACGTGCTCGCGATGGTGGATCTTCCCTTCCATCACCCATCCCGCCATCTCCAGCTGAGCCTCGGGGAACCGGTCGAGGTAGTCGAGGATGAGGAAGCCTTCCATGCGTGCCCGCTTGATGATGAGTTGGAGATAGTTGCGCGGCCCTACGGGATGATCCTCGTTGTACTGGGAGATAGCCCCGCACAACACCACCCTCGCCCGCATGGCCAGGTTGGCCAGGCACGCGTCGAGGATGTCGCCACCAACGTTGTCGAAGTAGATGTCGATCCCATCCGGGCAGGTGGCGCGGAGCCGGGCGGCAACGTCCTCGGTTCGGTAGTTGATCGCATGGTCGAAGCCGAGCTCGTCAACCAGCCAGGAACACTTGTCGTCCGAACCGGCGATGCCGACCACATTGCCCGCACCTTCGATCCGGGCCAGCTGGCCGACAACCGAGCCGGTGGCACCGGCCGCTCCGGACACCACCACGGTGTCTCCCGGCTTCGGTTTACCGATGTCCTTGAGCCCGAAGTAGGCCGTCATGCCGGTGACACCGAGGACACCGAGGACCACCGCCGGATCGATTCCTGGCGGCACGACCGTCATCGAGCTGTCGGCTCCGTCGGCCAGGGCGTACTCCTGCCATCCCAGCATGCCGAACACCGTCGAGCCCAACGGCAGTGCTTCGGTGCGACTGGCCACCACCTCACCGATGCCTCCGCTACGGACCACGTCGCCGATTCCGATGGGCGGGAGGTAGCCGGGGGCATCGTCCATCCACGTGCGGATGGTCGGGTCAATCGAGAGGAACTGGACCTTGACGAGTGCTTGGCCCCCGGTCGGCTCCGGCACGGGAGCACCGTCGTCCACGGTGAGATTGGAGCCGTCCACCAGTCCGTGAGGGCGGCTGGCCAGCAGGATACGGCGGTAGGTGTCGGTCATGAGGCAAGTCAAGCAGAGCCGACCGGACACTGCCCGCCGATGGCCGGGCGAATCACGAGCCTCGGGCGGATCCCCATCGAGCGTGAGGTCTGGCGCTACGATCGGCCCCGCCAGCCGGCCTTGCAAGGGCACGTCGGGGGAAACAGATGCGACGACTGCGCAGTACCAACCTGGCCGGATCGGCCTTCGGGGCAGCGACCGTCGTTGTGCTTGCCGGCAGCAGCCCGTTGTCGACGTCGTCGACCACCTGACCCGCCCCGGCTCCAGTCGAATCCCACCTACCCACGTCCCACGACACCCAAGGAATCACCTATGCCTCCGTCCCGCCAGTTCCGCTCACATGCACTGGGGTGCGCACTCTTCCTGGTGGCCCTCGCTCCCGTGGTCATGGCCTCGGCCGTACCCGCGACCGGGGCTTGGGCAGGTACAGCGGTCAGCGGGACCGCCGCCGCTGCGACGGTCAGCAGGTGCACGAACTACCCGCATCCGGCAATGCCGCCGTCCACCGGTACCCAAATTCCAGCGGGCTTCACGGTCCAGATGGCCGGCGCCGTCCTGGCCCAAGCCTCTGCCGCCAGCACGCTGCCGTCGGCATATACCCAGTTCAACGACATGACGTGTACGCAATACACCCACAAATATCAGGAAGCTCCGCCCAGCTTCTACTACTACGACTGCGTCGGGTTTACCGGTTTCACCGTGCGATCCGCCGACCCTCTGGCCTGGCAGTCGGTCGTGGACTCACTCAATCTGCAGGCCGGGTATGTACCGACGCCCCTGGCCTTCGAGGGATTCTTCAACGGCCTGTCAACCACGCCCCAGCCCGGATGGGCCGCCGTGCCTTCGGTGCAGTCCATCCAGCCGGGCGACGTGCTGGCTTGGCAACCGGGCAACGGAGGCGTTCCGGACCCCGCGGGCACCGGTCACTCGGTGATGCCGCTCGTAGCTCCTCGAGCCATCGCCGGTTCAAACGGCACGCGTTGGGAAGTCGTCGTCATGGACTCGACCGCCGGGGGACACGGACCCGACGACACCCGTCAGACCACCGACCCGCTCAGTCAGCGCAATGCCCCCATCCTCACCAAAAGCCAGACAGTCGAACCCTCCGGCCTCGGGATCGGAACCATCGCCTTCGATACAACGCCGACCGGTCAAGTGAGCGGCGTCGAGTGGAACGTGGGTGACGCCCCCGAGCCCATCGTGTTCGGCGCCGGCCGACCGTTGGCCGGCGCTCCGCCTGGTCCACTGCCTCCCTTCTCCACGGCCGGCTACGACCTGGTCACAGCGGCCGGCCCGGTGTCTCCCTTCGGGGATGCCTCCGGCTTCGGCCCCGCCGGACCGATGCCCTTGCTCGCGCCCGTTGTCGGCATGTCCGGAACCATCGACGGTTACGGCTACTGGGAGGCTGCAGCCGACGGCGGTGTGTTCGCCTTCGGCGATGCCCCGTTCCGGGGCTCGATGGCCGGGGCCCCACTGGCGGCTCCAATCGTCGGCATCGGCAACGACCCGAACGGTCTCGGCTACTGGCTGGTGGGATCCGATGGCGGGGTGTTCGCCTTCGGCGGCGCCGGATTCTTCGGATCCATGGGTGGCCAGCACCTCGGGGCCCCGATCGTCGGCACCGCCGCCACACCCGACGGCAAGGGCTACTGGCTCGTGGCTGCCGACGGCGGGGTGTTCGCCTTCGGGGACGCTGCGTATGTCGGATCCATGGGCGGCCAGTCGCTCCGAGCACCGGTCGCGGGAATGACCCCTATGTCCGACGGGCAGGGCTACCTGCTCGTGGCCGCCGACGGCGGGGTGTTCGCCTTCGGGACGGCCGGGTTCTCCGGCTCGATGGGCGGTCGGGACTTGAACGCACCGGTCATTGCCGTCGCCATGTCCAACGACGGCGGCGGATATTGGGAGTTCTCGTCCGACGGCGGGGTGTTCGCCTTCGGCGATGCACCCTTCCTTGGGTCGACGGGCACCCCGCCCTCGTCACCTGTCGTCGGTGCCATCGAAGACTGATTCCGGCCTTTCGGCAGGCCCGGATCGTTATCGTTCTGTCGACCGGCGCCTACGTCTTCAGCAGCTTCTGCGGGCCGGTGGACGTATCGAGAGAGGCCTGTGCCACCGTTCTGGATACTCTGCTATTCTTAGTGCCTGGTATGGATAGTAGAGTATCCAAAGAAGATAGAGAACATGGCACGCCAATACCTCACGCAAACTACCAACGCAGCTCGCGTCTTGGGCCTGGAGCTCGCCGCTGCCCGCCGCCAGCAACGCCGCACCGCCGCCGAGATCGCTGAGCGCTCTGGCATCACCCGGGTGACGCTTCGGCGCATCGAGCGTGGGGATCCCGATGTTGCCCTGGGCCTGTACTTCGAGGTCGCCTCGGTACTGGGGGTGCCGCTGTTCGGGGCAGAAGGTCGGGAGCTTGCCGACCTCGTCGCCCGCGGTGAGCGGGAACTGGCGCTGCTGCCGGCCCGCATCGATGTGCAGCGAGAGAAGGTCTTCGATGCCTTCTGACGACAGCGCGTTCGTCTGGACCTGGCTGCCAGGAGCAAATGAGCCGGTCGTCGCGGGCCGGGTGTATCGACAGGGCCGCGAACTGCGCTTCAACTACGGCCAGGGCTACCTGAGTCGACGGGACGCCATCGCGCTCCAGCCCTTTGGACTCCCGTTGGAGGAAGGGGCCCTACGGCCGGACATCGGGCTCGACGCGCACGGCGTCATCCGAGATGCTGCCCCCGACTCCTGGGGCATGCAAGTAATCCTTCGCCGCCGGGTAAGTCTCGACACCCAGGACAGCGATGCGCTGCCCCTCCTTACCTACCTCCTTGATTCGGGGTCGAATCGGGTTGGAGCGCTCGACTTCCAGACCAGCAGCGATCACTATGAGGCTCGCACCACGGACGGGACGCTTGCCGAACTCGTAGAGGCCGGCGAGCGCCTCGCCCAAGGTCTCCCGTTCTCGCTCGAACTCGACGATGTGCTCACCTTCGGTACGGCGGTCGGCGGTGCCCGGCCCAAGGCACTCCTCGTCGACGGTGTTCAACAGCTGATCGCCAAGTTCTCGGTGTCCACCGATACCTTTCCGTGGATGCAGGCCGAGGCGGTGGGGATGGAACTCGCTCGGCGTTGTGGAGTGCATGTCGCACCTACAGAACTGACCACGGCCGTAGGGCGCGATGTGCTGCTGGTCGAGCGCTTCGACCGGCCCGGCAGCGAGGCCCGCCGGCTCGTGCTCAGTGCTCTCACCCTCCTCGGGTTACATGAACTGGCTGCCCGGCACGGAACGTACGTACAGCTGGCCGAGCTGGTTCGGCTGCACTTCGACGCTCCGAATACGACGCTGCATGAACTATTCCGGCGGATCGTCGTCAACGTCCTTGTCGGCAACACCGACGACCACGCCCGCAACCATGCTGCGTTCTGGGACGGCAATCACCTGAGCCTTACACCCGCGTTCGACATCTGCCCCCAGCCTCGGTCCACAGGAGAGGTCACACAGGCCATGGCATTCGGCAATGAAGATGAGCGCCGCGCCCGTCTCGCCGCATGCGTCAGTGCCGCTGCGATCTACGACCTCTCTGAGCGCGACGCCTCGGGCATCGTCGACGAGTGCACCGCTGTGGTGCGGGAGCAGTACGAGGACGTTTGCGCCACGGTCGGCGTCGGCGACTACGCCAAGGACCTCCTCTGGGGACGTGCGGTAGCCAACGACTCGGTGTTCTACTCACTCAACTGAGCCGGGGCCACCCAACTGCTCCACCAAATCGGCGAACTCCATCACCTACAAGTTTGTGAGATCGAGCGATCCGCCCGGTCTCGACTGGTCTGATGGGCCGTCCTGGAAGTTGCCTGGCCGACGACAGCTGTCACCGTCATTGAAAAGTAAGCAACCGGAATCATACGGGGCGTAAATTGTAGGCCAGTTTGTAGGCCAGGATCGGCTTCGTTCCTAAAGACAGGTACTGCCCAACAGGTCCCGGGCCCGGGAGGCGGCGAATGCTGTTGGCGGGAAGGGATAGGTCGATCCTCAGCTTGGTGAGGGTGGCCCATGGCCGTCTCACGATTTGCAGAAATCCGCTCTGGTCCTGCCTTTTGATATCAGAGTGGGCTGCATCGGTGCTACCGGCTACAAACATGGAGCCTGGGAGGAGAATCGAACTCCTGACCTACGCATTACGAGTGCGTTGCTCTACCGACTGAGCTACCCAGGCGAAACCTCCAAACTATCCGATGCGGCGGGCTACCCTCACTCGAGCATGCCGGAGAGTTCAACCATGAGTGCCTCGAGCAGCAGGTCTTCGCGCACATTGCGGCGGAGTGCCCCCGACGCCCGGCGGACTGAGTCGACGTGGGCCGCCGCCTGCCGCCGTGCCGTGCCGGCCCCGGGCGAACCTGGCGGTCCTCCTGTCGACACCGTGGCGATCATCCGGTCCCGGTAGGTAGCGGCCAGGGCAGCCAAGCCCATCCGCAGATCGTCCGTCCGCCACCGACGCTCCTCACGCTTGTGTCGGTCCTCTACCCCCTTGCGGCCGGGCACACCCCGGGCGCCCGTCGCCTCGGCCTGCTCTTCCAACGTGGCCCACTCCCTGGCGTGCTCCTGCCTCATGGGGCCCATCGCCCCCTCGGCCATGGCGAGGAGACCGTCAGCCACCACTACCGCCGCCGCTCCCGTCCCGTCCAGGCGGGAAGGCACTGAGCGCCACTGCTCGCGTCGCTCGCTGAATCCGGGGTCGTCGGACAGGAGTCGGGCCCGGTCGAGGTTTCCCCCGGAGGCTGCGGCCACCGACGCCGCCATCGCCACGTCGACGCCCCGCCTGACCAGCCACTCCTCCAGGACCGTCGGCGCGACGGCGGCGAAGGGCACCTGGACGCAACGGCTGACGATGGTCGCCAGTCCCGGCGACAAGTCGTCGGCCAGGAGGATGAACACCGTGGAGGGCGGCGGCTCCTCGATCGTCTTGAGGAGGGCGGGGGCGGCCTTGAGCGCCAGGTGCACATCGGGCACGAGCAGCACCTGTCGAGACGACTCGAGAGGCCGCCGATGGGCCCGGGCGGTGATCTCACGGGCATCGTCGACATCGAGCGAGGCGCCAGACCGCTCGACCGTCACCAGGTCCGGATGGATGCCGGCCAGGGCCCGCCGGCACGAGTTGCAGGTGCCACAGCCTCCGTCGGGGCACAACAACGCCGCAGCCAGACCGCGGGCAGCCGCCCGCTTGCCCGAGCCGGGAGGACCGTGGAACAGGTACGCGTGAACTGGGCGACGGGCAGCCGATGCAAGCTGAGCGACCGCCTTCTCCTGACCGACCACTTCGGCGAACAGCACCGGATCGGGCCGCCGCGCGGCACCGTGGTCCGTCAGCGGTGCCTTGCTCACTGTGGCCTCCCGGGCCCGGCCAACACCTCGACGGCGGCCCACACGGTGTCCGCCACCAGCTCCACCGGATCAGTGGCATCCACTACCAGCCACGGATCGGGTCCGCGCGCGGCGAGGGCCAGGAATCCGTCGGCTACCCGCTGCTGGAAGGCCAACCCCTCGGCCTCCATCCGGTCGTCACCGTCCCCCTGGCGCCGGGCGGCGGCCACCGTCACGGGCAGGTCGAACAGGACGGTGAGATCGGGTCGGAGGCCGCCGGTGGCCCAGCCGACGATCTCCCCGAGCTCGATCAGATCGAGGCCCCGCCCGTAGCCTTGGTAGGCGAGTGTCGAGGCCGTATACCGATCGGTCACCACCCACCGCCCGGACTCGAGCGCCGGACCGATCACATCAGCCACGTGCTGGGCCCGGTCGGCCGCCATCAACAGGGCTTCTGCCCGGGGCGCTACCGGGGCACCGTCCCGCCCGAGCAGCAGTAGGCGCAGCGAAGCTCCTAGTGGGGTGCCACCGGGCTCGAAGGTGGTGACCGGCACCAGATCGGCGTTCAGACCCAAGCGCTCAACCAGCATCCGGGTCTGGGTGGACTTTCCGCAGCCGTCGATCCCCTCCAAGGCAACGAGGCGGCCCCGGGTCGTGGTCACTCGTCGTCGTCAGTGCTCGGCACGGCCACGACCGGAGCGGCCGCCTTCTTGGTACCTGCCACTTTCTTGGCAGTCGCCTTCGTGGTACCTGCCACTTTCTTGGCCGTCGTCTTCTTGGCCGTCGTCTTCTTCTTGGCCGGAGCCTTCTTCTTGGCCACCTTCTTCTTCGCCGGGCCGGCGGCCCGGCGTTCGGCCAGCAGCTCAGCGGCCCGCTGCACGGTGAGCGACTCGACCTCGTCGCCCCGACGCAGTGAGGCGTTGGTGGTGCCGTCCGTGACGTAGGGACCGAAGCGGCCGTCCTTGACCACCATGTCGAGTCCGGTATCGGGGTCGGCGCCCATCTCCCTCAGCGGACCCTTGGCGTTGCGGCCCCGGGTCTTGGGCTGGGCGAACAGGGCCAGGGCCTCGTCCACGGTGACCGTCAACAGCTGGTCCTCGGTCAGCAGGCTGCGCGAGTCGGTCCCCTTCTTCAGGTAGGGGCCGAACTTCCCGTTGAACGCAACGATCTCCACCCCGTCGGTCGGGTCGAGACCCACCGTCCGCGGGATCGTCAGCAGCTCGATCGCCTGGTCAAAGGTCAACGAGGCCGGTGACATCGAGGCGAACAGCGACGAGGTGCGGGGCTTGGGCCCCCCGTCGACCAGCTCGCCGACCTGGACGTAGGGGCCGAAGCGCCCCGCCTTCACCTGGACGTCGAGTCCGGATTCCGGGTCCGTGCCGAGCACCCGGTCCGAGGACGGGGCGGCCAGCAGCTCCTCGGCTCTTTCGACGGTCAACTCATCAGGAGCCAGGTCCTCGGGGATGGAGACCGTCTCGTCGCCCTTTTTCAGGTACGGGCCGTACTTGCCCGACCGGGCCACGATCTCCTGGCCGTCGGCGGCGAGCCCGATGGGCACGGCGTTGACGGCGGCGGCATCGATGGCGTCGAGGTTCTGGGCCAGTTGGTCCCGAAGGCCTCCGTGGCCATCGGGGCCGAAGTAGAAGTTGCCCAGCCACCGGACCATGTCCTGGTCGCCCCCGGCGATCTCATCCAGATCATCCTCCATGGAAGCGGTCAGCCCGTAGTCGACCAGATCGGTGAAGTGCTGCTCGAGCAGTCCCACGACGCCGAAGGCCGTCAGCGACGGCACCATGGCCGTGCCCTTCTTCCATACGTAGCCACGGTCGAGGATGGTGGACACGATGCTGGCGTAGGTGGACGGCCGGCCGACGCCGATCTCCTCCATCGCTTTGACCAGCGAAGCCTCCGTGTACCGGGCCGGTGGCTGGGTGGCATGTCCGCCGGGTTCGACGGCCGACAACGAGGCCGGGTCGCCCTCGGCCATGGGCGGCAGGTGGACCTCACGGTCGGCCAATTCGGCCTCGGGGTCGTCCTCGCCCTCGACATAGGCCCGCTGGAAGCCGGGAAACTCGATGACCGTGCCCGAAGCACTGAACTCGACCACGCGGGCAATGCCATCGACGGTGGCCGTGCCGGTGAGTCCGACCCGTGCACTGGTACCGGTGGCGTCGGCCATCTGGGATGCGACCGTCCGCTTCCAGATCAGGTCGTAGAGGCGGAATTCGTCGCCCGACAGCGACCGGGCGGCTTCGTCAGGGGTCCGGAAGGTCTCTCCGGCCGGACGGATGGCCTCGTGGGCCTCTTGGGCGTTCTTGACCTTCTTGTTGTACTGGCGGGGACTAGAGGGCACGTAGGCAATCCCGTACATGGACGTGGCCTGGGCCCGGGCCGCCGACAGGGCCTGGTCGGACAACGTGGTCGAGTCGGTCCGCATGTAGGTGATCCAGCCCTCCTCGTAGAGCGACTGGGCCACCGACATGGTCCGCTTGGAGCTGAACCGCAGCTTTCGCCCTGCCTCCTGCTGGAGCGTCGAAGTGATGAACGGTGCCCGGGGCGAACGCCGATAGGGCTTGTGGGTCATGGACGAGACCACGAGGGCCTGCCCATCCAACCCGGCAGCCAAGGCCCGGGCCTCGGCTTCGTTCAGCACGACCACCTTGGCCGGGTCGGCCAGCCTTCCCGAGGCACCGAAGTCCTTCCCCCCGGCCAGCGGCGTCCCATCGACTGCCACCAGGGCGGCGGCAAAGCTGCGCGCCACGTCTGCCTCGGAAGCGCGAGCGGCCTCGCCCTCGGCCGTGACGGTGGCATCGATCCCCCACCAATCCGCCGAGCGGAAGGCCATCCGTTCGCGCTCCCGGTCGACGACCATCCGGGTGGCCACGCTCTGGACGCGGCCAGCGGAGCGGCCGTTCGTTTTGCGGCGCATGACGTCGGACAGCTTGAAGCCGTAGATGCGGTCGAAGATACGACGCGCCTCCTGGGCCTCGACCAGGTGCGAGTCGATGGTCCGGCACTCTTCGACAGCCCGCAGGATGGCCTGGGGCGTGATCTCGTGGAACACCATCCGGGGGGTGTCCTCCGGCAGATCGAGAACCTGACTGAGGTGCCAGGCGATCGACTCCCCTTCGCGGTCCTCATCCGTGGCCAGGTAGACCTCGCCGGCCTCGCGGGCCAACTTCTTCAACTTGGCCACCTGGGACTTCTTCTCGGGTGACACGATGTAGACGGGCTTGAAGCCATTGTCGACGTCGACGGCCAGATCGGCCCACGACTCGTGCTTGAAGGCGGCCGGAAGGTCCTTCCGAGTGGCCAGGTCCCGAATGTGCCCGATCGACGACTCGACCACGTAGTCCGGGCCCAATAGCCCGGCGATCGTCTTGGCCTTGGCCGGTGACTCGACGATCACCAGCTTGCGCCTACCCCGTCCATTGGAGCGCGCCGGAGGAGCACCAGCATTCTCGGCGTCGGGGGTCGTCTCTGTCAGTTCGGTGGGTGGCATCGCTGTGGGCAAGGGTGAACGGTCGGATACGGCCTTGTCAAGACGGCCGGCGCGCCACCGGGGCCCTTCGGCCCCGGTGGAAAGCTACGACAAGTACTGCTCCGGGTGCTGTTCAAGGCCTTCACCGGGGCATCCGCCCCGGCGAAGTCAGAGGTTCAGGTGGCAGCCACGGGGGCGGATTGGGCGGCTGTTGCGCCGTCGTCCATGCTCTCCGTCTTCCGCTTGGAGAAGGCGATGGAGATGAGCAGGACCACCAGCGAGACGCCGGCGATCGACAGGCGGGCCGCCGTGTGGTGCGACAGGGAGATGACAGCTGGGAGGATCAGCAGGGACACCAGGTTCATCACCTTGATGAGCGGGTTGAGTGCGGGTCCGGCGGTGTCCTTGAACGGATCACCGATGGTGTCGCCGATGACGGCGGCCTTGTGGGCTTCCGAGCCCTTGCCGCCCTCATGGCCGTCCTCGATGTACTTCTTGGCATTGTCCCACGCCCCACCCGAATTGGACAGGAAGTTGGCCATCAACTGCCCTGTCAGGATGGCGCCGACCAGGAAGGCACCGAGTGCAAAGTAGTTGATCCCGAAGCCCACGATGACCGGCGTCAGCACAGCCAGCAGAGCCGGGGTCGCCAGTTCACGCTGGCTGGCCGCGGTGCAGATGGCGATGACCTTGCCGTACTCCGGCTTCTCGGAGTAGTCCATGATGCCGGGGTGCTCGCGGAACTGGCGACGGACCTCGACGACCACGGTGCCGGCCGACCGGCCCACGGCCCGGATGGCCAGGGCTGAAAAGATGAAGGCGACCGATCCGCCGATGAGGATGCCGATGAAGGTCGTCGGATGCGAAACGTTGATCGACGTCGCCGGCAGGTTGAACAGTGCATTGCCTACCTCTGGGAGCTTCAACTGCTGGCCGATGGTCTCGATGAACGAGGCGAACAAGGCGACCGAGGCGATGACCGCGGAGCCGATGGCCACGCCCTTGGTGACCGCCTTGGTGGTGTTGCCCACCGCGTCCAGGCTGACCATGACCCGCTCGGCCTCGCCTGTGAACTCACCCGACATCTCGGCGATTCCGGCCGCATTGTCCGATACCGGCCCGAAACTGTCCTCGGACACGATCATGCCGGCAGTGGACAGGAGACCGATGCCGGTCAGCGCCACCAGGTAAAGCGTGAGCTCGATGTTGCCGCCGCCGAGGCCGATCGAAACGGCGATGGCCAGGACGATGGCGATAATGGCCCACACCGACGACTCGAGGCCGAGCGCCAGGCCGGAGAGGGTGAGAGTGGCCGGGCCGGTGCGTGCCGTCTCGGCCACTTCTTTGACCGGGCCCCGCTCGGTGGAGGTGAAGTGCTCGGTGATCTGGCTGGCCACGAGCATCAGGACCACACCCGTGAGGACGGCGTAGAAGGCCTTCCAGTAGTGGAGGTAGGCCCCGGCCACAATGGCCGAGCCGGCGACCGTCAGGATGGCGGCCGTCCACACGCCCCGGTTGATCGGGGCCATGGCGTTCTTGTCCCTCTTGGAGGCCCGGACCACGAAGACGCCGACCATGGTGGCCAGGATGCCGATGGCCGGAATGGCGATCGGGAAGATCACTGTCTTGGCCGCGTCGCCGGTGCGTCCGATCGAGCTGAACGCGGTGACCCCGAGGATGATGGCGGCGATGATGGTGATGACGTAGGACTCGAAGAGGTCGGCGGCCATGCCGGCACAGTCGCCCACGTTGTCGCCCACGTTGTCGGCGATGGTGGCGGCGTTGCGGGGGTCGTCCTCGGGAATTCCGGCTTCGACCTTGCCGACCAGGTCGGCACCCACATCGGCAGCTTTGGTGAAGATGCCGCCGCCGACCCGCATGAAGAGTGCGAGCAGGGAAGCACCGAAGCCGAAGCCGATGAGCACCGACGTGGCCGTGTTCTGGAACACCAGCACGATGGTCGTGGCCCCCAGCAGGCCCAGTCCCACGCACAGCAGCCCGGTGATGGCGCCAGTGCGGTAGGCGACCTTCAGGGCGGGGGCCATGTGGCCGTCCCTTGCCGCGGCCGCCGTGCGGACGTTGCCTCGCACGGCGATGCTCATGCCGATGAACCCGGTGAGGCCGGAGCAGACGGCGCCGGCCAGGAAGCAGATGACCCGGTAGCTACCGGCCTGCACGAAGGTGAGGTCGACGACCGTCTGACCTGACGGATTCACATGGGTGACCTTGGTGGCAGTGAAGAAGATCAGCACGGCCAGGGGGACGATGATGATGCCGATCGTCTTGAACTGACGGGCCAGGAACGCCTCGGCGCCCTCTTGGATGGCCTTGGCGATCTCCTTCATGGAGTCGGTGCCCTGGTCGGTGGCGAGTACGCCCCGAACCAGGAACAATGCCAAGGCGATGGCGGCGACGGAACAGACGAGTGCGAAGTACAGCCAGATCTTCTCATTGCTCGAGAGCGAGAAGATCTGGTAACCCCCTTCGGCCAGGAGGTGGGTCATCGTTGTGGCTCCCTTCGGTGTCCTGCACGGTTACGTTCGATCACTAGTTGGTCGGCACAGCGCGCTGCATCACAGACATCCTGGGACCAGGTCCCCCCTTGCGAAGCCACGGCCGGACGGCCGAACGCCGGCGCCCGCCCCAGGGCGCGGCGTTCCCGGCAATCGGGGAGAACATACTCACCGAGGGGAGCAGAGGCAAGAATCCGCCCCACCACACCGACTTCAGGATGGCTCGAGGGATGCCTCAGGCCCGGCGATCAGCTCGTAATCGGGGTTCAGGATGGCCTGACGCCGGGCCCAGTCGCCGACCATACCCTCCACCACCAATCTGGCCCCGGGTTGGATCCCTGGGATCCGACGGCGGCCCTGGAACACCAAGAGGAGCATCCCGCTGTCGTCAGCCAGCACGCACTCGAGGTTGGAGGTGCCCGCCCGGGGCTGGACCCGGACCGAACGCACTCGGCCGGCCACCCGGACCCGCTGGCGCCACTGCACGTCGCCGATGGGAACGGTACCTCGGGCCCGTTCGCCGAACGCTTCGCGGTGGGAGTTGGCCCGGGCCGCCCGATCTCGGTCGGAGGCCTTGTCGGCGGCCCTTTGTCCATGGGTCGGGCTCGTGGTGTCGTCGTCCTTCCGGCCCCACTGGCGCCGCTTCGACCACCATCCGCCGGACAGCTGATAGGGGACGACGGTGGCATTGACATGCTCGAGGTGACCGACAGCAGTGGCGATGGTTTCCGCGGTGTTGTCATGCAGCACCCGCTGCCAACCTGAAGAAAAGATGCGCCGGGGCAAGAGGATGGTGAGCTCGGTCTTTCGATCGGCCACCGTTTCGGCGGCCAGCTCCAAGGCGGCCCGGGTGAGCCGACGGTCCTCGCACTCCTGGATGTCCAGGGGGAAGTCGGACAAGCCCAGGCGGCGCCACTCCTCCTCCAGAAGCTCGGAGGCGATCGGGTCGAGGGCGAAATGGATGGCACGAAGCTCGTCCGGGTGCAGGGTGCGCGCGTACTGGAGTGCCCGGGCCGTGGCCATGTCGAGCCGGTCGACGAGGACCACCACCACATGGCTGGTGAGCACCGGCGCCTCGGCCGCCTCGGACGCGCCCACCTCGAGCTGTTCGTCCTCCACCATGTACTGGCGGTGGAGACGGATCAGGCTCAAGTACATGATCGGCCCGATGATCACGACCACCCAGGCGCCCTCCTTGAACTTGACGGTGGCGAAGATGAGGACGATCAGGGCGGTCAGGAAGGCGCTGATGGCATTGACCACCACGCCGCGGCGCCACTTCGGTCCCCGGGCGCTGAGGTGGTGCTTGATCATGCCCGCCCCGGCCATGGCGAATCCGGTGAACACACCGATGGCATAGAGGGCCACCAGGCTGGACAGGTTGGCTCCCGTGGCCAAGATGAGGACCAGGGCCACGATGGTCAGGACGATGATGCCGTTAGAGAAGGCCAGCCGGTGGCCGCGACGGGTCAGCTGTTTGGGCAGATACGAATCCTCGGCCACGAAGTTGGCCAGGAAGGGGAAGCCGTTGAAGCTCGTGTTGCCCCCGGTGTAGAGGATGAGCATGGTGGCGAACTGGACCACGTAGAAGAGGAAGTGGCCGACCGGTCCGGTGCCCAGCACAAAGGTCACTTCCTGGGAGACCACTGACGGCGAGCCGCTCTGATAGGGCGTGGCGTGGGTCCAGTGGGCGATGAGGGTGACCCCGAGCACCAGGAAGGCCAACACGCTCGACATCACCACCAGGGTCTGGCGGGCGTTCCGACTGGTGGGTGTGCGGAACGCTCCGACCCCGTTGGAGATGGCCTCCAGGCCGGTGAGCGAGGCGCCACCGTTGGCGAAGGCCCGCAGGATGATGATGAACGAGGCTCCGTACAGCCATCCGGATCCGGCGTGGGCGAAGGTCATCACGGGGTTGGCCGCGGTGCCGGCCGGGATGGCGTGGGTCTGCAGGGTGCCCATGGCCTCACGGATGTAGCCGGCCACCACCACGAAGCCCAAACAGATGATGAAGAAGTAGGTGGGGAAGGCGAAGAACTTGCCGGCCTCCCTGATGCCCCTCAGGTTGCCGTAGAGCAGGAGCAGGATCACGCCGACGGTGATGGGAACGGTGTAGTGGAGGAGGGAGGGGACGGCACTGGTGAGGGCGGCCGTACCGGCGGCCGTCTGCACAGCCACCGTCACCGTGTAGTCGATGAGCAGGGCCACGGCCGCCACCTGGGCCACCTTTGGACCGAAGTTCTCCCTGGCCACCACATAAGCGCCGCCCGCCTTGGTGTAGAAGGCGATGACATCGAGGTAGGAGAGGGTGACGAAGAAGAGCACCCCGAGGATGGCCATGGTGACAGGGACGACCAGGACAAATCCGGCCAGGCCCACGGCCGGAATCAGCTGGGTCAACATCTGCTCGGTGCCATAGGCCGACGACGAGATGCAGTCGGGGGCCAGGACACCTAGAGCCGACGGACGGCCGAGGCGCTCGTCGCCCAGCTTCTCGTTGACCAATGGAGGACCTAGCAACGTGTTCTTCAGTCGGTACCGAAGGGTCTCCGGCAGGTCGACCTTGACCACCTGGGATGCGGCCGGCCGCGGTGGCGGGGCGGTTGAGCGGCGGGGGACGTCGGGCGGCCCAGGAGCTTGAGACGCGACTGACTCACCGCCGTCGCTGACCTCGGGATCCATCCCTGCATTAGAGCATGCCTGGCCCTTCGGAAAGGATCCGCGGGTCGGTTCACACCGGAATATTGGACGGGCCGGCGGATCGTTCCGAAGCACGCGGATCCTCAAAGAGTTGTGCCGGCGTGACGATGCGTGTTGCATGGTGGCCGTGCACATCGTCATCGTCGGTTGCGGTCGGGTCGGCTCAGGTCTTGGAACGGAACTCACAGACCAGGGTCACACCGTGGCCATCATCGACCGCAACGCCAAGGCTTTCCGTCGGCTGCCGGCCGACTGGCCCGGGGCCACCATCATTGGTTCCGGCTTCGACCGCGACGACCTCGACGAGGCCCGGGCCCCAGAAGCGTCGGCCCTGGCTGCAGTCACCAGCGGAGACAACTCCAACATCCTGACCGCTCGGATCGCCCGCGAGACCTATGGGATCGCCAACGTCGTAGCCCGCATCTACGATCCCCGCCGGGCCCAGATCTACCTGCGCCTAGGAATCGCAACCGTGGCCACCGTCTCCTGGACCATCGACCAGGTCCGCCACCAGCTTCTCCCCACTGGGATCGAGTCCGAGTGGTCGGACCCCACGGGCAGTATGTCGCTGGTGGAACGGCGACTTCCTGAGCGGTGGGCCGGCAAGCACCTGGCCGACCTGTCCGTGCCCGGCGAGGTCACCCTGGTGTCGGTCACCCGATCCGGCGTGGTCCGTCTCGACTTCGTCGACCTGGTTGGCCAGGACGGTGACATCCTCCACCTCATCGCCACCAACGAGGCACTGCAGAAGTTCCAAATACGCCTCGTGGGCTCGGAAACCGCCACAATTGGGGGGAACGCATGAAGGTCGCCATCGCGGGAGCGGGCAGTGTCGGGACAGCCATCGCAGGCGATCTGCATGCCGCCGGGCATGAAGTGCTGCTGATCGAACGGGACCCGGATGTCGTGGCCCGCCAGCGCCACGACCTGGCCGTCACCTGGGTGGTGGCCGACGCCTGTGAGGTCGCCTCGCTGGATGCTGCAGGACTGGCCACCGTCGACGTGGTGGTGGCCGCCACTGGCGATGACGAGGACAATCTCGTGGTTTCGCTGCTGGCCAAGCAGGAGTTCGCCGTGCCCCGAGTGGTAGCTCGGGTCAATCACCCGAAGAACCAGTGGCTCTTCACCGAGACGTGGGGCGTCGATGTCTCGGTCTCGACTCCGCAGCTCCTTACCGCCCTGGTTGAGGAAGCGGTGTCGGTGGGCAGCCTGGTGCGGCTACTCCGGTTCGAGGGCGGCAATGCACATCTCGTCGAGGTGACCCTGGCCGAGGATTCGCCCGCCGATGGCGTCTCGGTTGCAGACCTCGGTGTGCCCCGCGACGCCACCATCGTGGCCGTGGTCCGCAACGACCACCTGCTCGTTCCCCGGGGCGATACACGGCTGGCCGCCGGCGACGAGGTGCTGGTCCTGATCACGGCCGATGCCGAAGTTGAGGTGCAGCGCCTGCTGGTCGGGCCTTGACCCCGATGCAGGCCGCATTCTTCGACCTCGACAAGACGGTTATCGCCAAGGCATCCATTGCCGCGTTCGGCCGGCCCTTCTACAAGGGTGGGCTCATCAACCGGCGTCTGATCGTACGAGGATTGGTCTCCCAGATCATCTATCTCCACCTCGGGGCGAGTGAGCAGAAGCTGGCCCGGGTGCGCGAGTCGATGCTGGCCCTGACCAAAGGGTGGGACCGGGAACAGATCCGCAAGATCGTCCGGGAAGCGTTGGAAGAGACGGTGGAGCCGATCATCTATGCAGAGGCGCTCGATCTGATCGAGGCCCACCGGGCGGCGGGCCACAAGGTCTACCTGGTGTCGGCGTCTCCTGAGGAGATCGTTGAGCCATTGGCCGAGCACCTCGGAGTTGATGGATGCATCGCCACGCGTGCGGTGGTCGACGAACACGGTCGATATGCCGGCGAGATGGAGTTCTATGCCTACGGGCCGTTCAAGGCCGAGGCCATGCGGGCGTTGGCCGAGACGGAAGGTTTCGACCTAGCCGAATCGTCGGCCTACTCCGACTCGTATACCGATCTGCCCATGCTCGAGGCGGTAGGCCATCCGGTGGCGGTGAACCCCGATCGCGTCCTAGCCAAGGTGGCCAAGGAGCGCGCATGGGAAATCATGCAGTTCACCAAGCCGGTGCGGCTGCGCGATCGGGTGAGCGTGCCCAGCCTGTCGACGACGGCGACGGCCGCCGGAGTGACCGCAGTTGCGGGGGCAGGCGCGCTGCTGGCCTGGCGGATGTCCCGCCGTATCCACTCGTAACCACAGCCGAACCGAAGTACGGCCATCGCCCGACGGGCACGCCTATCGGCGTGTGCTGAGGTGAGCGGCCTGCAGCAGTGGCCTCAGGAGGAGCGGAGCCGCTGAGCGGCCACGGCACCGAGGGCGATGATGACGATCAGGATCACGAGCTTCTTCATGGACCTGATCCTACCCGTTCGCCCGGGGCCTGCACCCCCGGCACCTGCACCACCGGGTAGGCGAGGGCGCAACGTCGCTCAGACGGTGAGGAGGTCGCGCGCTCCGGTGTCCGATGACGGGTGGCGCAGCTTCGACATGGCTCGCGCCTCGATCTGACGGATCCGCTCGCGGGTGAGGTTGAAATGCTCCCCGACCTCTTCGAGCGTACGGGGCTCACCTCGATCGAGACCGAAGCGGAGCCGGAGGATCTCCCGCTCCCGTTCGTCGAGCGGGGACAGCAGCCGACCGATCTCCTCGGGCAGCAGCGATACGGCGGCCACTTCGAAGGGTGACTCGGCTGAACGGTCCTCGACGACGTCGCCGAGTTCGGCATCGCCGTCTTCACGCAGGGGTTCCGACAACGACAGGGGTTCGGCTCGGAACCGCAGCGCCTCGACCAACTTGTCCTCGGGCATCTCTACCTCCGCACCGAGTTCCGCCAGGGTGGCCGGACGGCCGTACTTGAGCTCGAGCCGCGCCTGGGCCTTCTGCACCCGTGCCAGGGTGTCGCCGGCATGCACGGGGAGGCGGATGGTGCGACCGGTGTTGGCGATACCACGGGTGATGGCCTGGCGGATCCACCACGTGGCGTACGTCGAGAACTTGAAGCCTTTGCGCCAGTCGAACTTCTCGACGGCATGCATCAGGCCGAGGTTGCCCTCTTGGATGAGGTCGAGCAGCGGTAGGCCCGATGCCTGGTACTTCTTGGCGATGGAGACCACCAGTCGGAGGTTGGACTGCACGAACGTCTGCTGTGCCGACTCCCCCTGAAGGACGGTGCGCCGGATTTCACGCTTCTTGGCCGGGGTCAGGCCCTTGGGGGCCGACTGCATCTGGGTGTCCGCCTCACGTCCGGCCTCGATGGCTTGGGCCAGGCGCACCTCGTCGTCCTTGGTGAGCAGCGGGTACTGACCAATGTCGGTCAGGTACAGCCGGACCAGGTCCTCGTCGTCTCGCTCGAGCCGCTCCTTTGCCAACTTCACCAGGTCCTTCGGTTTCCCACTTGCATGGGGGACGCTCAACCCACCGTTCCGGGCCCCTGCTACGGGTGCTACGGCGGTGAGTGAGCGAGTTCGGGCGCAACGATTGCTGCAACAGAGAGTTTACCGGACGCGTCAAGCCCCCCGAACGCCGCCCCGGTTGCAATCCGCGTCGACCTCTCGGGTCGCCGATCGGCAACGTCGGTCGAAAAGGTCGCTCGACGAGGTCAATCAGCAGGCACCCAGGCTGGCAGGTCCACCAGGCCTGAGTGGGCGCCGGCGGCAACGGCGACCGATTCCAGATGCTCCTGGAATCGGTAGACGGCAGCAACATCGTGGGGCCGGGTGACGAGCCGCTGAACCAGACGCTCGCCGGCCATCCAGTCCTCCATTCCATCGCGCAGCACCAACTGCAGTGCACGGGCCAATGGGGCGTCGGCCACCGGTGCCACCACTCGAAGATGGCGGGTGTAGGTGGTCACGAGCCTCGGCAGGACAACCCGGTAGAGGCCGGCAAGCCGGGGCAGGACCCCTGGACGGGGGGCGCGCTCCTGGTCGGCGGGCGGCCAGGTCGACCCCGGGCCCTCGACCGGCACCTCGATCCCGTCGAGCGCCGCAAACAGCGTCGCTGCAGCCGCCGATGGCCGGGTAAGCGCGTCAGGGTCGATTCCGGCCCGGACCGGTAAGCGGTCGGCGAACAACTCGGCATGCCAGGCGTGCCGCATGCTTTGGGCGTCGAGGTGGACCTGCACTCCGGCGACCGGCATGTCGCCGACCCAGCCGCCGAGCGTGGCGAAGAGCGTCGTCTCGATCCAGCGGTACTCGCCGATCAGGGCGGCCGTCACGTCCCACGGGAGCGACGCTCCGGACAGCCGCCACTCCATGTCGTCCACAGCATCGACAGGGAGCGCAGCGGAGAATGGAGGTTCAGACAACGGTCGATGCCTCGTCGGCCGGCGGCATTCCGGCCGCCACGGAACGGTAGTGGTTGGTGATCGGCATGCGACGATCCTTGCCGAAGGCCTTACCCGAGATCCGGACCCCGGGCGGCATCTGCCGTCGCTT
>JAYVYR010000044.1:0-11551 GCA_043784065.1 Acidimicrobiaceae bacterium | reverse complement strand
CGTAGCCATCGGACGAGGGGGGCTTCGACGAGTTGCGGGAGTTCATGGCTAGGCGAGCCCGAAGCTCGGCCATTTCCACGGTCAGTTTCTCGACCATGGTCCGCAGAGAGACCACCTCTTCACGCAACTCCTCATAGGAGGGAGTGGGCTTCCACCGGTCTGACGGACATCCACCATCAGGGGCACCGCCCCGGAAAGGATGTCCAAAATGGAGACCATGGAACGGAAGAAGCCCCGTCCTCGTCGGTCGTTCACCCCGGAGTTCAAGGCTGAGATCGTCGAGCTGTGCAGGCGCGGCGATCGCAGCATCGGCCAGGTGGCCAAGGACTTCGACCTCGGTGAAACGGCAGTGCGAGCGTGGCTGCACCAGGCTGAGACCGATGCCGGGGAACGCCCCGGACTGACCACCGAGGAGAAAGAGGAGCTCACCAAGTTGCGCCGGGAGAATCGCTCCCTCCGCGAAGACGTGGAGATCCTCAAGCGTGCAACAGTTTTCTTCGCCAAGGAGATCCGATGAAGTTGGACCCCTTCATCGAGGCGGAGAAGATCGCAGGTCACAACGTCACCAAGACGTGTGGCTTGTTTGAGGTCTCCCGTTCCGCCTACTACCAGCGCAACAACAACATCCCCTCGGCACGCCAGGTCGGAGACGCCGATCTCACCAAGCAGATCGTGGACATCCACGACGAGTCCAAGGGCACCTATGGCGCCCCCCGGGTCCACAAGGAGCTCGGCCACCGCCAGGTGGCCTGCGGCAAGCGTCGGGTGACCAGGCTCATGCGAATCGCCGGCCTCGAGGGCCGGTGCAAGAAGCGGTGGCGGAAGACGACCGTCGCCGATCCCGAGGCTGAAGCAGCCAGAGACCTGATCCAGCGCGACTTCGGACCAACTGACCAGCTCGATCGTCGCTACGTGGGCGACATCACCTACATCGCCACCTGGGAGGGGTGGGCCTACCTGGCCACCGTCATCGACCTGGCCAGCCGCAAGGTGGTGGGCTGGGCCTTGGCCGACCACATGCGCACCGAACTGGTCGAGGACGCACTGTCCATGGCGTTCGCCAACAGAGCACCAAAAAAGGGTGTCGTGTTCCATTCCGACCGAGGCTGTCAATACACCAGCAAAGACTTCGCCGAGCTGGCTCGCAGCAACGGCGTTGTGCTGTCGGTCGGAAGAAAGGGTGATGCTGGGACAACGCGGTGGCCGAATCGTTCTTCGCCACCATCAAGCGCGAGCTCATCGACACCAGGTCCTGGCCGACAAGAGCCGGGCTCCGACGCCAGGTCTTCGAGTACATCGAGGGTTGGTACAACACCCGCCGGCTGCACTCGAGCCTCGGCTACCTCAGCCCGGTCCAGTACGAAGCACGACTCCACACCGCCGACCCTCAGGCGGCATAATCAACTGAAGCAACCTGTCCGTCAAACCGGATCAAGCCCAGAGCATCACCACTGGGAAGAGAGTCGTCGACCGGAATTCCCAACGATACGCGCGTCGTCGTTGCAGGTCGTGGACCGTGCGATCAGGGGACCTGAACAGTCACCTCAGTACGAAGAATGTGTTGAGGGAGACGGTCGCCCCCGGCACGACCAACAGCCTCGGGATCGGAAGAATCACGTTCATGTGCGCGACAAAGACGATGATGAGAATGACTCCCCGGAGCCCGTCCAGTGCGCGGATGTGGCCTAGTGGGCGAGGTGGAACGAGCGACGCTGGCACAGGTTCGGTGACCATCTTCGTCAGAATTGCCATCCCCCGTGAGCTTTCGTTTCCGATGACTGGAGGCAGTACTAGCCGTCAGCGTCGACCGCCGCCCATCAGATCGTAACCCTACGGCCCCAAGACTACATACGGCCAGCTCTCTCCCTTATGTTCTGCCGTCGGGAGGCGAAAACGTGCAGTACTGCACGGTAGGGACGGGTCAGAAGCTCGGGACGTAACCACCGCGGCCCATGGACTCGCTGACGAACGGGTCGGCCGACTCGTCCACCCCGCCCAGTACCTCGGTGATCCAGTCGAGCCGGTCGCGCAGGATCCGCTCGACGCCGCCCTGGAGGGTGGAGGAGCTCACGGCACACGAGCTGCACGCTCCCTGGAGCTGGACCTCGACCACACCGGTCACCACGTCGGCCGAAAGGAGGGCGAGGTCGCCACCATCGGCCTGCACGGCCGGGCGCATGAGTTCGATGATCGAATTCAGCGCGGCCAGCCGCTCACCCCGCTCCCCGTCGGTGAGGTCCGCGCCGGGGACGTCGACCACCACGGGGGTGTCCTGGTCGGTTTCGGGCTGAGTTGCGTCGGGGTCCACGTCGCCTTCCTTCCGCCGGATCGGTCGACCGGCACGAGTCGGCCGGGGGCCGCTCTGCCCTCTATTCTGCCGCGCCGACGACGACGACCGTGCGGCTACCCGGTGCCATGCCGCCTCCGCCGTCGCGAACGGCCGTCGTCGCCCTTCGACGATGGCCATGTGCCAAGGGGCGCGGGGGTACCATGCGGTGTGGCAACGGCACGACCATCCGAGCCCTGGGGGGCCGTCGGACTCATCCTGCCGACCTTCGTCCAGGACACCGTTCCGACCTGGGCCGCGGCTGCGGACGCCATCCTTCCTGACGCCGACCCGCTGGCCGAGTTGGCCGACCTGTGCCGCCGAGCCGAGGAGGCAGGCGCCGGCGCCTTGTGGGCCTGTGACCACCTGTTCTGGCACGGTCCCTGCCTCGAGTGCATGGTGGTGCTGACCGTGGCCGCCACCGTGACCGAGCGGGCCGCACTCGGCACCTGCGTCATTCAGCTGCCCTTGCGCCGGGCTGTGGCCGTGGCCAAACAGGCCTCCACACTCCAGACCATCAGCCGGGGTCGGATGATCCTCGGGGTCGGGGTCGGCAGCCACCCGGGCGAGTATGAGCAGGTGGGCGCCGCCTACGACCGCAGGGGCCACGATCTCGACACCGGCATCGGCGAGCTCCGCCGGGCATGGGGATCCGGGGCCGGTGTCGCCCACGGTGACGCTTCATCGACCGACGCCGTCGAGCGCTATCGACAGCTGCCGGCATCCCCTCGGATACCGGTGTGGGTCGGTGGCTCCTCCGAGGCCGCGCTCCGGAGGGCCGCCCGTCTGGCCGACGGCTGGATGCCGCTGTTCCTGTCGGTCCACGAGTACGCCGGTGCAGTCGAACGACTGGCCAAGGAGGCCGACGTGGTCGGCCGGCACGCCGGAGCCTTGACCCAGGCCATGGTGCTCTTCGTCGCTCTCGACGAGGACCGCGCTCGGGGCGTGGCCAAGGGAACCGGGTGGATGGGTTCCCTCTACGGCCTCCCTCCGAGGGCATTCGAGCGCCACCTAGTGGCCGGCACGCCCCACGAGGTGGCCGCCTGCGTCGCCGAGTACCGGTCGGCAGGCGCCGAGCACGTGGCGATCTACGTCACCGACGACCAGCCCATCGACCAGTTCGAACGCCTCATGGCGGCGCTGCCCACCGCGGGAGTCCCGACACAGAACTAATCCGTACCCGACCGGACCGCGTCTGGTCCGCAGAGAACCGAGGACCCATGGACCGCACCGCACATATCGTGGGCACCGCCACCACTCCGATGCAGCGCCGTGACCTGTCGATCGAGGCCATGTCCCATCAGGTGGTCGACCAGGCCCTGTCCGATGCCGGAATGACCCCCGACCAGGTCGATCTGGTCGTCTTCGGCAACGCCACCGCCGGCCGCCTGCTCAACCAGGCCTGCATCCGGGGCCAGAGCTTCCTGCTCGACGCCGGCCTCCGCAACGCGGGCATCATCAACGTCGACAACTCGTGCGCCGGCGGAGCGTCGGCCCTCCACCTCGCCAACCTCTCCACACTGGGGGGCGCAGGGGTCGTGCTGGCCGTCGGGGTCGAGAAGATGTGGACGGGCCATCGGATGGAGACCCTGGCCGGCATCGAGGACGGCGTGCCCGAGGCCGACCGGAACTTCATGCACGCCAATTGGGAGAACGCATCGGGGTCGGTGCTCATGGCCCTCAACGCCAAGTGGACAGTCGAGCACATGGAGGCGTGGGGGACCACGCTCGAGCAGATCGGGGCAGCCGCGGTCAAGGCCCGCAAGCACGGCGCCCTCAATCCGCACGCCCAATTCCAGAGCGAGGTCACCCTGGCCGAGGTCCTGGCCTCCCCCGCCATCGTGCCCCCGCTCACCCGACTCATGTGCTCGTCGTTCACCGACGGTGCTGCGGCGGCCGTCCTCACCCTCGAGGCCAGGTCGGGCGCGCCGCGCATCCTGGCCAGCACGGTCCGGTCGGGCAATGGCGACATGGATTACCACGAACGCCTGGCCGAGACGGCCGCTGTGGCCTGGGACGCCTCCGGAGTCGACCCGGCCGACGTCGACCTGGTCGAGCTGCACGACGCCACCAGCGCAGAGGAGATCTGCGCCCTCGAGTCCCTCGGATTCTTCAAGCCGGGGGATGCCGGGGCGGCCACTGAGGCCGGGGAAACGACGTTGGGAGGCTCGGGTGTCATCGTCAACACCAGCGGAGGACTGGTCGCTAGGGGTCACCCGCTGGGGGCGACCGGCATCGCCCAGGTGGTGGAGCTGGTCGCCCAGCTCCGTGACGAAGCCGGTGCCCGGCAGGTCCCCGGTGCCCGGTTGGCAGTAGCCGCCAATACCGGTGGCATGATCGGATCCCATGCAGGAACCACTGACGCAGCATTCATCGGCATCCACATCCTCGAAGCGGGCTGATCGATGATCGGCCGCGGCGGGGTCATCACCGGCTACGGGATCGGCGTGCCTGACAAGGTCGTCACCAACGACGAGCTCTCCCTCACGCTCGACACCAACGACGCCTGGATCCAAGAACGCACCGGTATCCGGGAGCGCCGGATCGGGGGGACCACCTCGGGGCTGGCCATCGAGGCCGGGCTGGCCGCACTGGCGAAGGCCGGCCGGCGCCCCGACGAGATCGATGCCGTCATCTTGGCCACAACCACGCCCGACCAGATCGTCCCGGGCACGTCGGCCACTGTGCAGAACGGGATCGGCATCGTGGGCGGCGCCTTCGATGTGAACGCGGCCTGCTCCGGCTTCGTCTACGCCCTCACCGTGGCCCACGGCCTCATCGCCATCGGAGCCGAGCGGCTGTTGGTCATCGGGTCCGAGACCTTGTCCAAGATCACCGACTGGGACGAACGCTCGGTTTCCATCCTGGTGGGCGACGGCGCCGGGGCCGTGGTGCTCGAAGCGGTAGACGGTCCGGGTCAGCTGTTGAGCTACAGGCTGGGGGCCGACGGGTCGTTGCGGCACCTGCTCAAGTGCGACCACGGTGGCTATCTCTACATGAACGGCAAGGAGATCTTCCGCAAGGCCGTGTCCGTCGTGGTCGAGTCCTCGCAGGTGGCGATCGCCGAGGCCGGGCTCACCCCGGACCAGATCGACCTCGTCATCCCCCACCAGGCCAACCTCCGGATCATCAGCGCGGCGTGCCAGCGGCTGGAGATCCCCGAGGAGAAGGCGGTGGTGGTCATCGACCGCTACGGCAATACCTCGTCGGCGTCGATCCCGTTGGCCCTGGCCGACGCGCTCGACACCGGCCGCCTGCAGCCGGGCGACCACGTGCTGCTCACCGGGTTCGGTGGGGGCATGACGTGGGCCAGCGCAGTGCTCAAGTGGGGCGGCTGAGTTCAGATAGAACGTACAGGATGGAAACTCCCATGGACGCGCCCGCACTCGTCGTACTGGCCGCCGGCATGGCCCGCCGCTACGGCGGCTGCAAGCCCCTCGCCCCGATCGGGCCCTACGGCGAGGCCGTGCTCGACCTACTGGTCGGTGACGCCGTCCGCGCCGGGTTCGGCCGGATCGTGCTGGTCCTCCACCCCGAGTCGGGGCCGGCCATCCGCTACCACGTCGAGCAGTGCTGGCCCGACGCCATCGACGTTGCCTTCGCTGAGCAGCGGCTCCCCCTCGGGACGGTGCACGCCGTGCTTGCCGCCGAACTGGCCCTCGAACCCGGCACCTCCTTCGGGGTGTCCAACGCCGACGACGTCTACGGCGAGGTGGCCATGGGACTGCTGGCCGGACAGCTCCGCTCCAGCGCCCACGAGCACATGCTCGTCGGCTTCTCCCTCCGATCCACAGTCGCGACTTCTGACCCCGTCACCCGGGGCATCTGCACCGTCGGGCCCGACGGCCTGCTGGCCTCGCTCGACGAGCGTCGCCACGTCCACACCGACGGCGACGCCGGCGGGTTCGTCTCCGACGACGGGCTCGAGCCGAAGCAGCTCGACGGCCGCGTGCCGGCCTCCGTCAACCTGTGGGGGTTCCAGACCGAGATCTGGGACATCTTCCACGCGGCCATGGACGGCTCCGGCCTCGACGAGGAGGCACTGCTCGCCCTGGCGGTGGTCGGCGGCGAGGTCCCCAAAGCCGAGGTCCTGCTGCCCGAGGTGATCTCCACCATGGTGGCCGACAAGGTCGGGCTGCCCGTCCGGGTGCTCACCACCGAAGCCGAACTGGTGGGCGTGACCCACGCCGCTGACCTGCCGATCGTCAGCGCCGAGCTGGCCCGGCAGGTGGCCTTCGGCGTGCGACCGGCCGACCTGTGGGCGGGCGTGGCCTAATCCCTATCGCAGTCCCCCGGGGTCGGACCCGGCAGCTGCAGCCGAGTTCCTCTGACCTTTCCGACGCTCGAACGCGACCCATCCGCCCAGGGTCCGGACGGCGACCACGAAGATCCACAGGCCGATGGTGAAGGCGACGGGTCAGTGACTGACCACGATCACGTGGTGTCCGGCAGGATTGTTCGCCATCCATCCCGACAGGTCGCTCAAGTGAAGGCGGAGCACCCGCTCCTCCGAAAGCGCCGTGGTCAGGTGCCAGGTCGACAGATCGTGCTGGTCGACCGGCACTTCGGACTCCGCTGTGCCGCGAGGCGGCTCGTGACAGGGCCCGGGCCGGCAGCACGGCCGATGCCTGCCAGGAGCTGGGGATGCGGTAGCGGTCCACGCTCGGCGGGGGCGTGAACAGCAGCATGCCGATCTGTTGCACGACGGGCACAGGGAGGTTACGAAGGCATCGCCCCTGGGTCAGAGCTTTCCGGCACGGACCAGCAGGTAGTCCACCCTGAGTTCATGCGCTTTGGACACGGTGGTGACCTGCGGGCAGTAGTGATCCAGATCGACGCTGCCGGGCGAGCCGTCCGACATGGTCTGCCTCGGATCGAAGCAGGACTTCGACACGATGGGGTCGAACAGGCCTAGCTGGTGGATCCCGAAGATGTCCGCCTCGGGCGGGATGCCCAGGGCGGACAGTTTGATGGGTCCGTACGTCGAGCTCCCGACGAGCGCGTCGCCGATCGTCACCTTCAGGGCCGCGACCGCCGGCGTCGACGTGGCGCCGTCCCAACTCGAGCCGATCTGGATGGTGCCGGCCGACACCAGGAGCGCCGACTCGACCGCCAGAAGGGCGGCGACGACCCAGCGCCCGGACCGGGGTCCCCAATACAGGGCTGCGGTGAGCACTCAAGCTCACCGCCAATCCAACGACAGGCCAGATGACCGACTGGTTGCACACGTGGGAGGCGAGCTACCGCAGCCCCTTCGGCAGGCCCTCGGCCCGCTGCACCGCCCACAGCCGGACGATAGTTTCCGGACACCGAGCCGATGGCGAGGTCCAGGGACGGACCCTCCGATGGGGCCGCCGTCGAGCCGGCACCGCGGGCCACGTCGCGCAGGATCAGCGCCGCGCCGGCAAAGAGGACGAAGGTGCCGACCATGACGATGAGCGACTCGGGATGGCCGGAATAGTTCGAGCAGGCTACGACCACCGCGAACAGGATGACCGACAGTGCACGGAACCGACAGCGGATGACCTGGAGCCCAGATGCGAACAGCCCCCAGGCCCAGGCCATCACCTGGGCCTGGGGGTAGTCCAGCCAGGCGACCAGCGGACCGCTCAGCTCGAACGCTGTGGCCGCCGGTGCCGACCCGAGGAACCTGAGCCCGAGCACCCGTGCCAACACGTAGGCCCCGGACCCGGCGATGTGACCAGGGTGAGGATGACGCCGCCGATTTACGCCAAGTGGAATGGCAGGACGTAGCCGAACAGCGACACCACGCTGAAGGAGGCCGGCTGCCAGTTGAAGGCCAAGGGAAGGCCAACGCCGCTGTCCGGGTTTCACAGGGGCACCATGCCGAGGGGTGGACCTAGGTCCAGTTGAGCTGCGTCCACGGGACCATCTGCAGGATCGGGTCGGTGTTGATGTAGGAGCCGTGGACCAGGTCCCCTGCCGGGCCGTCAGTCTCTTGCCACTCAGGAGGTAGTACCTGCCGATTATCGAGCCGCGCGTGAGTGCGGGCGGGAGCACGGCGAATGCCAGGGCGACAATCCAGGGCATGGCCAACCAGTGCTGCCAGCGCATCGGCACCAGGGGAAGCCGGTGCCACGCCCGGTGTGGGCGGACGTCCTCCGGGTCCTAGCCTGTCGGCTGGACGTCCTGGTCGATCAGGTCGTCCATAGGAGGGTCATCGCCCCCGCAAGAGAGACCGGCACAGCCTCGGCTCAGGCGTGGATCCCGTACCGTCCACCACGAACATCGGATTCGTGCCCGCACCAGCCGCAGTGGTGATCGGCGTGGCCACCGGCAGCCCATCGACCAACGGGGCGTCGAGGTATGCCACCCCGTCGATTGACACCTGGGCGATCCGCTTGTAGGGGTCGGTCAGGACGGTCACCCGATGCGTCCCGCCGACCGGCTCGACGGCGTAGAAGCTCTGGTAAGCGGTCGAGGCACGACTGCCGCTGCCGGTCATGGTGAAGTGGAGTAGGACCGACCGCCCACCCGTGCGCGGCGTTGTCACCACCGAGATGGTCCAGGCGCCGGCGACCACGAGTGGGAGCGACGCCGGTGAGGTCCCGTCCTGGGGGGTGACGTAGAACAGTCGTTGCAGAGCGTGCCCGTACTGCACGGCTTGCCAGGTGTCCTTATGGAACAGCGTCTTCGGGTCGGCCGAATAGTTCTCGCCGTTGGAGAGGTACAGGGCGTCGCAGGCGCCGACGATCCGGATCGTGCCGGCCGGCGCATAGGTCGGCAGCGAGTCGCCCCGGGTCACCCGGCTGGTGATTTGATCGCCGGTCCTGCTGCTGACGTTCGTCTGTACCTGGAGGTACTGGAGCGTCTGGGCCTGGGACCACTGCTCGGTCGGCGTGACGGCGATCCCGATGTTGGCCGCCACCGAGTAGCCGGCCACCAGCACCATCGCCAGGGTCACCATCATCCGGGCAGCCCGGGACTTCCCGTCCTGGCGGCGCCAGAGGTCGGCCAGGCCGACCGTGGCCCCGATGGCCAAAAAGGGGAGGAAGTCGGCGAGGTAGCGGGGGCCGATGTAGCCCCAGATCATCAGTGCCGCCCCGGCCGACCCGGCCGCCAGGAGGAGGAGCCGGGTCAGCGCAACCTTGTGGGACGGGCGAGGCCGGAAGGCGGACACCAGGCCCCAGAAGCTCAACCCGAATAGCAGCGGCATCGACGACGGCATCGACGCGGTGCGGTAGAGGCGGTCGAAGAGCACCCCGCCGACGGCCGGAGCCGGCGATGCCGGAAGCGTGATGAACGGGAACACGGTCGTCACCTGGATCCCGTCGGGTCGCAGGTAAGCGAGCAGGTTGCTTGGGATGAAGGCCGTGCCGACCTCGGAATTATGGTTCGAGGCGAGGAACTTGCGCCGGTAGGGGTTGACCATCGAGTAGACCTGCTGGTCGATGGGGAGCCCGAACCACATACCGAACTTGGCGTAGTTGACAAGCGAGGCAAGGGCGACGGCCAGCACCCCGACACCGATGACCGGCAGGCCCCACCGCTTGCGGTCGTCACCGCCACGGCCGAGCAGGAACCACACGCCGATGAGCAGGGCCCCGACGGCGGCAGCCCACCCGGTCGTCGGCCGGTCCTGGTTGGCGGCCATCATCAGGACCCCGGCGGCCACCACTCGCCCCCACGACGGTCGGTCGATCACGCCCAGAAGGCAGAAGATGCTTCCCACGGTCAGGGCCACGCTCCAGGCCAGATCCTCCGAGAACACGTAGGGCGTCGAAGCCAGCCACAGGAACGCCGAGCCCGCCAGAAACGTGGTGATGAGGATGCCGAACGACGCGGCCTCGGCCCAGGTCACCGGTGCGTCGCCACGGACCAGGATCCGCACCCGCCACGCCAGCAGGATGAAGAACGTGGCGCTGAGCAGCCAGGCCACCAGGATCGACGGCGTGGTCAGCCGGCCGTCGAGCGAGTTGGTGGCGGCCAGTATCGGCATCCGCAAGATCGACGGAAACAGCCCGAAGTAGGTATAGCTCTGCCCGTTGTGGACGAACGCCTCTACGCCGATGGAGTCCTTGGGGATGGCCAACGTCCCATGGAACAAGGCCCGGGTCTGGATGTCGTAGAAGTTGGACTCGTACGCCAGCTTCCTCAGGAACGAGGGCGACTCCCATGTCCCCCATAGGATCCAGAGGAAGGGAACGGCGGCCACAGCCACCCCGACGATGGACGCAGTGGCAAATCTCCCCCGACCGGCGCCTCGGTCACCCTCGGGCGCACCTTCCGCAAACGGGGTCGGCAGAACGGGATCGTCGCCGAGGACGACGCCGCACCGCTGCCCATCGATTTCCAGGTCTTCCGGCTGTTCCCCCATCTCGGCACACTGTAGTGAGTGGTCCCTCGGGCGACTACTCACCTGATCGGCCGGGCCCGGCGTTCCGCACCAGGGGTAGCATTTCCGCCATGGTCGACGCCGTCCGCAAGCTCTGGCGCCTGGTCGGCACGCCCCACGGGCTCAAGCTCATCAGGTATACCGGCGTCTCAGTCATCTCGGCGACGACCTCACTGGTTGTGCTAACGATGGTCTACGGCGTGCTCCAGCTGTGGGCCCCCGTGCCGAGCACCCTGTTCGCCAATGTGGTGGCCGGCGTCCCGTCGTACATCCTGAATCGCCGGTGGGTCTGGGGGAAATCGGGTCGGTCTCATTGGTGGCGCGAGCTGCTGCCATTCTGGATCATGTCGATTACCGGGATCGGGTTCGCCCTGGTGACGGCCAACTCGGTCAAGAACTTCGCCAACGCCCACCATCTCCAGCACCTGGCTCGTACCGCCCTGGTCGTCGGCGCCAACATTGCCGCCTTCGGGATCCTGTGGTTTCTGAAGTTCCTCATCCTCAACCGTCTCTTCGCCCAGATCGCCGAGGCCGAGCTCCACGACGATGGAGCCGGGGAATCGGCGACTGCCGCTGCCGGTCTGGGGTCAGTCCACTGTGATGGCCATGATGAGTGACGTACCGAAGGGCCAACGGCGGCGCAAGGCAAGTGAGCCGAGGCCGACGCCGTAGACCGCGTCGTTGACGGCGTTCGGCAGCTCGGGGAATTCGGCATCTCCCTCCTGCACAGGCTTCGAATTCGACCGGCCCTTCCGTGCTCGCCACCATCCGAGCGGCACCATCTCGGGGAAAAGGTAGCTGACCTCGTCAACGTGGACCGGAAGGCCCTCAACCGACTGTTTGAGGGCCGCCTTGTCGTAGCGGCGGAA
>JAYVYR010000043.1:0-10357 GCA_043784065.1 Acidimicrobiaceae bacterium | reverse complement strand
GTCGACCTTTCAGGTGGGGAGCGCAAGCGCAACGAGACCCTGCAGCTCGGCGTCCTGCGCCCCCGGTTCGCCGTGCTCGACGAGATCGACTCGGGACTGGACGTCGATGCTCTGGCCGACGTGGGTCGCCGGGTCCAAGAGGCCACCACGGAGTGGGGTCTCGGTGTGCTGGCCATCACCCATTTCCGGCGGCTCCTCGACGTGCTTCATCCCGACGTCGTGCACGTCCTGGCCGGCGGCAAGGTCGTGGCCACCGGTAGCAGCGAACTGGCCGAGATCGTCGACCGCACCGGGTACGCCGCCTACTCGTGATCGCAACGCTCGGCCTGCCCTGCCCATGCCACGCGAGCAGGGGTTGCTAGCGTCACCCTATGGCTCGCCGAGGACGTCGCCGCGGAGGCGCACACAGCCCCAGACGCCGGGGCGATCCGGGTCCGACGACCGGTAGTTCCCTCTCAGGTGATGGTGCCGTTCCGGGTTCGGTACCGCTTCCGGCCAACGGTCCGGTGGATAGCCCGATGCCCAGCATCCCTGAACCCGGAGCTGCAGGGCCCCTTTCTCCCGTGGTCGCCGGAGCGGCTCTTGACGCTGCGGCGGCCGATGCCACCGGTTTGACCCCGTTGACGGGTGCCGGTCTCCTGGCTGTCGTCGGCACGGAAGTTTCGGTGGGCGATGTGGGAACGACCAATACCCGCAAGGAGCGGCGTCAGGTCAAACCTGGAGTCCCACCCACGCAGAAGGGGACGAAGAGAACCAAGTCCGAACGTACCTGGCTCGACTGGCTGCTCCTGTCCGGTGTGGTCCTAGTGTCGGTCGCCCTCGTCGCCGTGGTTTCGGGCTACGCCTACGTGCAGTACCGATTCAACCAGGTGACAAAGGTGACGGTCAGGCACCTCAAGGTTGCGCCGGTTGGCGCCCCGTTCAACGTGCTCCTGATCGGCTCGGACAGCCGAGCCAATGTTGCCGGCAAGGATCAGAACGCCTACGGCACATCCACTACCGCGGGAGGCCAGCGCAGCGACGTCATCAAGATTGCCCACGTCGTGCCGGCGACCGGGCAGGTCAGCATCCTGTCGATCCCCCGCGACACCGTCGTGAAGGTGGCCGGCGACACCAGCCATATCGGGACGTACAACCGCGTCAACGCCACCTATAACACGGGGCCCGACCAGCTGGTCCAGACCATCGAGTCCAACTTCGGGATCGCCATCCAGCACGTAGTGCAGCTCAACTTCATCGGGTTCCGCGGAGCGGTCGACGCCATCGGAGGAGTGAACCTGAACTTCCCCTACCCGGCCCGGGACGACTTTACGGGACTGAAGATCACAACGGCTGGGTGCCAGCATGTCAATGGCGGTTACTCGTTGGCCGTGGCCCGAAGTCGCCACTACCAGTACTACGCCAATGGCTACTGGCAGTCCGACGGTACGAGCGACTTCGGCCGGATCCAGCGCCAGAACGCGTTTCTGAAGGCTCTCATCAACCAGGCCGAAAAGCAGTACAACCCGTTGACCCTCAACGCCTTCATAGGCTCGGTCATCCAGGGGGTGACCATCGACTCGACGTTCTCCGTTTCCGAACTGGCCTCCCTGGCCCAGCACTTCAAGGGATTCGCCTCGAACTCACTGGCTACCTGGACACTTCCGACCTATTCGTCCGATTCGTCGGAGTTCTATTCATTGGGGTCGGTGCTGTACGTCCAGCAGCCTCAGGCCAACCAGGTCATCAGCCAGTTTCTCAGCGGCCCGGCGCCGGCGGCATTCACTCCGCCGCCTGGCCCCTACGGCACGGTGTCAACCACCACCACCACGTCGCCGACCAGCTACTCAACGGGTGGGAGCACGCCAGCCACGTCGGCGCCGGCAGTGACCACCACGACGATCCCCATCAACTTCGACCCCACCCCTTGCTGATCTGGGGGAAAACGTTCTGGCGGGATTCCAGAACGGCGAGGAGATCAAGCGAGGACGCCGCTCTCGTCGAGGCCCTGGGTCAGGGTGTTCCAACTGAGGGTTGCGCACTTGATCCGAACCGGGAACTTCACCACACCCTGCAGAGCGGCCAGCTCACCGAGGGCGTCGATGTCAATTGCCTCGGGCTCGTGAGCTTCGATCGCCCCGCCACCGGCTCGATCCGACGGCAGGGTCGACTCGTGGATCGACATCATTCCCTTGAACGTGGCGATCAGCTGGCGAACGTCCTCCAGTGGCTTACCCTTCACGGCGGCGGACATGAGTGATGCCGACGACTGACTGATGGAGCACCCGGTACCGGCGATCTTGATGTCGGCCAGTACGCCATCCTCCACATCGACAGTCACTACGATCTCGTCGCCGCAGAGCGGGTTGAACCCCTCCACCCGGACGGCCGGTGGGGACTCGAGCTCACCCCGGTTCCGAGGAGAGCGGTAGTGGTCGAGGATGATCTCGCGGTAGAGGTCTTCGAGGCCGGGCATCAGGCCAGGGTCCCTTCGTCGTTGGGGCGCAACAGCATCCACAAGAGAGCGTATCGGAGGCTGCTCACGCGAAGAACCTGCCAGCGGCGTCGAGGGCGTCGACCAGGGTGTCGACGTCGTGCTCAGTGTTGTACAGCGCGAACGAGGCGCGGGCCGTGGCATTGACGCCCAGGCGGCGCATCAGCGGCTTTGCGCAATGATGACCGGCCCGAACACAGACTCCATACTCGTCCAGGATCTGCGAGATGTCATGGGGGTGGACATCGCGGAATGCGAATGAGATGACACCACCCCGGTCCTCGGCCAGAGGAGGGCCGAAGATGCGGATGTCGGCACCGAACCGTTCGCGCAGGGCGTCCAGTGCGTAGCTGGTCAGGGCGATCTCGTGGGCCCGGACCGCGTTCATGCCGACGGCCCGTAGGTAGTCGACGGCGGCACCTAGGCCGATGGCCTCGGTGATCGGCGGGGTGCCGGCCTCGAACCGCCAGGGGAGTTCGTTGAACGTGAAGCCCTCTTTTGTGACGTCGAGAATCATCTCTCCTCCCCCGAGGAACGGGGGAAGCGAATCGAGCAGATCCTCCCGACCCCACAGCACTCCAATGCCTGTGGGCCCGAGCATCTTGTGGGCACTGAATGCCAGGAGGTCAACACCCAAGTCGGCCACGTCGGTAGGCAGGTGAGGCACCGACTGGCAGGCGTCAGCTACGACCACGGCCCCAGCAGCGTGGGCGGCAGCGGCCAGGTCGGTGATCGGGTTCAGGGTGCCCAGTACGTTGGACATGCAGGTGACGCCCAGCAGTTTGGCCCCATCGAGCACACGGTCGATGTCGTCGAGGACGAGACGACCTTCGTCGTCGATGGGCAGCCAGCGCAGCTCGATGCCCCGCTCGGCGGCCAGCATGTGCCACGGGACGATGTTGGCGTGGTGCTCCATCTCGGTGAGTACCACCACATCCCCACGATTGAGGTGGGTGCGGCCCCAGCTGTGGGCGACCAGGTTGAGGGCCTCGGTGGCATTCTTGGTGAATACGACCTCGCGTGCGGGATTCGGAGCGCCAATGAACCGGCCCACATTGGTGCGGGAAGCCTCGAAGCGTCGAGTGGCCTCCTCGGCGATCGCGTATACGCCGCGGTGCACATTGGCATGGGTGGTCTCGTCGTACTCCCGCATGGCGTCAAGTACCGCCGTCGGGCGTTGCGTCGAGGAGGCGGAGTCCAGATAGGTGATCGGGCGGCCGTGGACCTCGACCGAAAGCAGCGGGAAGTCCTTAGCCAGGGCGGCGGCGTCGAAGCAGGACTGCGATACCGCAGTTGCCGCCATGGTGGAGGATGTCGAAGGCGAGTTCATCAGTTCCGCCATGCGTCATATCCTTCGGTTTCGAGGCGGGCGCCCAGTTCGGGCCCGCCTTCGGCGACGATCACGCCGTCGACGAGGAGATGCACCCGGTCGGCATCGAGTTCCTCGAGCATCCGCTGGTAGTGGCTGATCACCAGCACCCCGAGCCCGGGCCGGGATTGGCGCACGGTATGGACGCCGCGGGCCACCGTGCGCAGGGCATCGACATCGAGTCCGGAGTCGGTTTCGTCCAGTACGGCCAGGTCCGGTTCCAGCATGGCCATCTGCAAGATCTCGTTCCGCTTCTTCTCCCCACCGGAGAAGCCTTCGTTCAGGTGGCGCTCGCCGAACGCCGGGTCCATGCCGAGTTTCTCCATCCACTCCATCATCATCAGGCGCACTTCGAGGACCGACAGATCCATGCCTCGGCGGGCGGAGAGGGCTTGACGAAGGAACTGGATGACCGGCACGCCTCCGATCGACTCCGGGTCCTGGAAGGCGAGGAAGATGCCAGCCTTGCCCCGCACATCGGTGGCCCAGGAGGTGATGTCCTCGCCATGAAAGCGGATCGACCCTGCGGTTACCTCGTAGGCGGGGTTACCGAGGAGCACATTTGCCAGGGTCGACTTGCCCGACCCGTTTGGGCCCATGATTGCGTGCACGTTGCCCGACTCGACCGTCAGGTCGATGCCCCGCAGGATGGGTTGGCCTTCGACCGATGCATGGAGGCCCTCGATCTGGAGGAGGGGTTGGGTCGTCGTCGCAGCGTCGGATTCGGGGCTCACCCCCACGATTGTAGCCCGTTCACCATATTTCTCCTACGGCGGTAGGTGGAATATGGTGACCCGGTCTGACCAGGGGTGACAAGGGTTCCACGCAAGAGAATTGTCCGTGTCCGGAGGCCAACCGGTACGGTACCGCCATGTCCGACCCCTGGAACTACGCCGGCCCGGTCACCCAGCTCGGATCGGATGCCGGCGTCGTTACCCTGGTCGACGAATCCACCTTCGCCATCAGCGGTGGCGCCGGTGACATCGCGCCCGGGGCGGCACAGGGTCTGTTCTTCCGGGACACACGTGTGCTGTCCCGCTTCGAGGTCCTGCTCAACGGCGTCAAGGCCGAACCGCTTGCTGCAGTAAATGATGAACCGTTTTCGGCGACGTTCGTGTCCCGGAACCTGCCGGCGCCTGGCCGTGCCGATTCGACCCTGATGGTGTTCCGCCACCGCCATGTGGGCCAGGGCATGCGGGAAGAGCTGGTGCTCCGCAACTTCAGCGAAGAGGCCACGGTCTGCATGGTGGACGTTCTGATCGATGCTGACTTCGCCGACCTCTTCGCCGTCAAGGAGGGCCGCGTCGATGCCGAAGCCCATCACGGCACCGTCACCACCGACGTCGTCAACGGATCGGCGTCCCCTGGCGGACGGACCGACAGAACGCCGTCGCTGACCTACACGTTTGCCCGTGGACCTGTGGACAGGGGGGTCGAGATCCGAGCCACCGACGCCAAACGGGTGGCACCGGGACTCGTCACCTTCGAGGTGATCGTGCCGGCTCGGGGCGAATGGTCGACCTGCATCGAGGTAGGTCCCGTTATCGACGGCGACGTCTTCGCCCCCAAGTACCGTTGCGGCGAACCTGTGGAGCGGGCCACTCCGAGTGAGCGCATGGCCGAGTGGCGACGACAGGTGCCCATGGTGGAGACCGACCATCCAGTCCTCAAGCAGGTGATCGCCCGGAGTGCCGAGGATCTCGGGGCCCTGCGCATCTTCGACCCCGACTTTCCCGAGCGCGTCGTGGTGGCCGCCGGTGCCCCGTGGTTCATGACGGTGTTCGGCCGGGACTCGCTGTTGACGGCTTGGATGGCACTACTCGTCGACCCCGACCTGGCCCGCGGCGTGCTCCAGACCCTGGCCCGCTTCCAGGGGACAGAGGTCGATCCGCGCCACGAGGAGGAGCCGGGTCGAATTCTCCACGAGATGCGCTTCGGTGATGCCGCATCGCTATCGCTCGGTGGCGGGAGTATCTACTACGGCACAGCTGACGCAACGCCGCTGTTCGTCATGCTGCTCGGCGAGATGCGGCGTTGGGGCGTGGCCCGCGAGCTGGTCGACGAACTGCTGCCCAACGCGGCCCGGGCCATCGAGTGGATCGAGCATTTTGGCGATGCCGACGGTGACGGCTACGTGGAGTACCACCGAGCTACCGAGCGCGGGCTGGCCAACCAGGGATGGAAGGACAGTTGGGACGGCATCCGCTATGGCGACGGCCGGGTGGCCGAAGCCCCCATCGCTCTGGCCGAGGTTCAGGCGTACACCTACGGCGCCTACCTGGCGAGTGCCCACTTCGCCTTCGAGGCCGGCGACACGGCCACCTACGATCGCTTCCGTTCCAAGGCCGCCCACCTCAAGGCCAACTTCAACCGCGACTTCTGGTTGGAGGAGAAAGGATGGTTTGCAGTCGGGCTCGACGCTGACAAGAAGCCCATCGATTCGCTGACCTCCAATATCGGCCACTGTCTGTGGACCGGGATCGTGGACGAGGACAAAGCCCATCAGGTAGCTCAGGCCCTGGTCGGTCCCTCGATGTTCACCGGATGGGGCCTGCGCACCCTGTCGAGTGACAACGGCGGCTACAACCCGATCAGCTACCACTGCGGCTCGGTGTGGCCCCACGACACCGCAATCGTGGCCGCCGGACTGGCCCGTTACGGCTACGACGGTGCGGCCCAGAAACTCATCTTCGGCCTACTCGACGCGGCTCAGGCACAGGGCGGGCGTCTGCCCGAACTGTTCAGCGGCCTCGACCGGGGCGAGTTGACCGTTCCGGTCGGCTACCCGACCTCGTGCTCGCCCCAGGCCTGGTCGGCCGCCTCGCCGCTGCTCTGCCTGCGCACGCTGCTGCGCCTGGACCCCTGGATCCCCTACGGCAAGACGTGGCTGTCGCCCAACCTGCCCGAGGGGATCGGCTACCTCAAGGTGGAGGGCATCCCGCTGGCCGGGTCCCGTGTCACCATCGAGGTAGGGGACCAGGTGCCGGGCGGGGTGTCGATCAGCGGGCTCCCTCCGGACATCGAGGTCATCCGGGAGCCCCGCCGGCCGTCAACCGCTGTTTGACCCTCAGGACGGGCCGGCCGGACCGGGAGCACACCCAGGCATCACCAGCCTCGTCCAACCCACTCGTCGAGATTGGGGGACTCGGTTCCGACGGTGGTGCCGTTGCCGTGGCCCGGCAGGACCAGGGTGTCCGGCTCGAAGGCGGCGAAGATGCGGCCTTCGATCGAGTGGATGATGGTGGAGAAGTCGGCGTCCTCGAATGAGGTGTTGCCCGGACCGCCGGGAAACAGGGTGTCCCCCGTGAAGAGCAGCGGCGTTCCTTCGACGGCGAAGCACATCGACCCGGGGGTATGGCCCGGAGTGGCGATAGTGGCTACCTGAAGGCGGCCGACCGTGACGACCGACTCGTCTTCCAGGATCTGATCGTACGAGGGAAGCATGGCGGCGTCGGCCTGGGTGACGGCCACGCTGATGCCGGCATTGCGAACAGCTTCGACAGCCTGGATGTGGTCCCAGTGACCATGGGTCTCCACCACCTGGTTGACGTTGAGGTCCTGGCAGAGCTCGAGTAGCAGGTCGTGCTCGTTGGCGGCATCGATCAGCAGCGAGTCACCCGTCTGGCGACAGCGGACGATGTACACATTGTTCTCGACGGGTCCGACTACCACCCGGTGCACCTCAACTGCGGTGTCCCGGTAGTCGATGATGGTGTCTGCCATGGGTCCCACCTCCTGGTCCGAGCGTAGCGGGAGGCTCGCAGGGGTCACTTCCGGGTCCGAGTCCGGAAGGGATCCTGGATGACCCCTGTTGGTCACCACGGCCAGGGTTCTGGTAGACAAACGGGGTGAGTCGCCCGCGTTTGGGCATGACCGCACGCTTCCCTTCGGGGCGCAGCACACGAGTTCCCCGATAGGGGACTCCACGGGATGGAGATCAGGATGAATTTCGCCTTCAGCGAAGAGCAGGATGAGCTGCGCAAGTCGGTGCGTCGTTTCCTCGACGACAAGTCCCCGGAGACCGAGGTGCGTCGGCTCATGGAGACCACCGAGGGCTACGACCCCGAAGTATGGACACAGATGGCCCAGCAGCTCGGCCTTCAGTCGCTGATCATCCCCGAGGAGTTCGGCGGGGCAGGCTTCTCCTATGTGGAGCTGATCGTGGTGCTCGAAGAGATGGGAGCAGCCCTACTCTGCGCGCCTTTCTTCTCTACCGTGGCCCTGGCTGCCAACGCCCTGCTGACCTCGGGCGACACGAAGGCCCAGGAGTACCTGCTGCCCGGTATCGCCGCCGGTGAGACCATCGCCACGCTGGCCTTCACCGAGGACTCCGGCCGTTGGGACGCTGAGGGAATCACCCTGGCCGCAACGCCGGCTGCTGACGGATGGACCCTCAACGGCCACAAGTCGTTCGTCATCGACGGCCACATCGCCGACCTGATACTGGTAGTCGGTCGCACCGCTACCGGACTGACGTTGTTCGGTGTCAAGGGAGACGCTGCTGGCCTCACCCGCGCGTCGCTGGCCACCATGGACCAGACCCGCAAGCAGGCCCGGCTCGAGTTCGCTGACACCCCGGCCTGGCTCATCGGCGTCGACGGCGGTGCCGAAGCCGGTCTGTCCAAGACTCTGGACCTCGCTGCCGTGGCACTTGCCGCTGAGCAGGTGGGCGGCGCCCAACGCTGCCTCGAAAGCTCGGTCGAGTATGCCAAGACCCGGATCCAGTTCGGCCGCCCGATCGGCAGCTTCCAGGCCATCAAGCACAAGTGCGCTGACATGCTGCTCGAGGTCGAGTCGGCCAAGTCGGCCGCTTACTATGCGGGCTGGGCCGCCGCCGAGGACTCGGACGAGCTGCCGGTCGTAGCCAGCCTGGCCAAGTCCTACTGCTCCGAGGCGTACTTTCACGCCGCCGCCGAGACCATCCAGATTCACGGCGGTATCGGCTTCACATGGGAACACCCGGCCCACCTGTACTTCAAGCGGGCGAAGTCCTCCGAGCTCATGTTGGGAGATCCGTCTTATCATCGTGAGCTTCTCGCCCAGCGCATCGGCATCTGAGCGACGCCTCGGCGCCCCTCACCTTGAGTACCGTGGTCCCTCTGCGGGACCGTAACGCGGACGTGTCCTTGTTCGACCTTTCCCGACCAGAACCGACCCACCCTCTCGGAAGTGAGTGACATGCGGAAGTACTTGGCGTTCATCCTGCTGGGCATCCTGACCCTGGTAGGTGGTGGTTTCGCTGCTGCCGGAGTAGTGCAGTCGACGAGCGGTACCGGTTTGGGCCAGGCGGTTGCCAACACCCTCAAGGCCTCCAACTTCACCGAGGTCCTGATGGAGAAGACGCCCCAGGGCAGCCAGCGGGCCCATCTGGTCTTCCAGTCCCCCGACCGGCTGGGTGGCTGGTTGAGCAGGTCCGGAAGCAAGACGTATCTGTTCATCATCGGGACGAGGGAGTTCGTCGCTCGGACCGGATCGGCATCCGCCTCGGCGCCCACGAAGTTCTTTACGCAAAGGACGGCTGGTGCTGTGGCCGTAGATCCGGCCCACACCTACCTTCCCTACTGGAACTGCAAACCCCAGCCGGGTGCCGCCAAGCAGAAGTGCCCGTCGGTCCGGAACGGCTCCATCACCACCGTCACCCTGACGCAGGGCGGTTCGACCACGACTCTTACGTACACGGTGACGGGTGGCCATGTGTCCAACTTCAAGGCTGTGGCCTCGGGTGGAACCATTGAACTGGCCATTTCCGGTGTCGGGAGCTCGCCGAAGGTGAGTCTTCCCAAGGGCTACACGACCACCACCGTCGTCCCGTCACAGGGCTGACGCCGCCTCCGGGGTGATCCCGGCCGGGGCCGATGCGGTCGTTGTTCTGAAGCCGTGGTCCGTTCAGTCGTTGAGGTCGGCCAGAAGCCTGTCGATTCGGGCCCGCAGCAGCAGCGCCGCTCGTTCGGGGTCGTCGGAGTCCACGAATCAGCGCACGACCACGAAATGCCGGGCACCGGCGGCCACCAGGTCGCCTGGGCTGCCTGGGTCGACCCCGCCGGTCACCCACACCGGCCAGGGTGATTCCCGGATGGCGCGGACCACGTAACCGGGCCCCGTGCCGGGACGACCCGGCTTGGTCGGAGTCGCCACCACCGGACCGGCCGACAGGTAGTCGACGGGCGACCTTGCCGCAGCCCCCGCAGCCCCCGTGGCGGCGGTCAACTCATCGGGGGAGTGTGTCGACAAGCCGAGGGCAGTGTCGTTGCCGACCGTGGCCCGTGCGTCAGTTGCCGACATGTCGTCCTGACCCACATGGACGCCATCGGCGCCCATGGCCGCGGCCAGGTCCGGCCGGTCATTGAGCACGAAGGGCACCCCTTCGGCGGCGCACACCCGTTGGACCAGGCTCGCTCGTGCGACCAGTTCGGCATCGTCGAGGTACTTCTCCCGAAGCTGCACGATGTCGACCCCACCGACAATGCACCGACCTACGAACGTCTCAAGGTCGGGCCGGTCCGGGGTACAGAGGT
>JAYVYR010000042.1:0-4949 GCA_043784065.1 Acidimicrobiaceae bacterium | reverse complement strand
GCAAACGGCACCGGGCCGGCACCGCTCTCGGTCACCTTCGCCACGGCAGGTACCACCGATGCGCTCCGCGCACTTACGGCATGGTCGCTCGACTTCGGCGACGGATCGCCACCGGCGAGTGGGTTCGGGCCCCCACCGGCCACGATCGTCCATACCTACCGAGCAGGTGCATTCACTGCAGTCCTGATCGCGTCGGACGGCAGCGGGCTGTCGGGCACGGATTCGGTGCCGATCCAAGGGTTCCCGGCTCCCACGGTGACGACGGGTTGGGCGTCGACCCTCTCACCTACCAGTGCCGCCCTGCATGGGACGGTGGACCCGAACGGCATGCCCACGAACTACCAGTTCGAGTGGGGAACGACTCCCTCTCTCGGATCTTCGTCGTCGCCCGTGGCGGCCGGGTCGGGCACCCGTGCCCTCCCCGTCTCCAACACGGTGACCGGACTGGCCCCCGGGACAGTGATCTATTGGGAGCTCGTCGCCACCAACGGGGCCGGCGCAACGACGGGGGGCGAGATGACCGTGACGATGCCCGGTGGCCCGGGCGGGGTGGGGAGCATCGCGTCGACCACCACGTCTCCCGGTTCGGTGCAGCTCACCGGCACCGTCACCCCCCATCGCCTCGCCACCCGGTGGTACTTCGTGTACGGCACGACCACCGCGTACGGCATTGCAGTTCCGGCGACCGCCGGCGATGCCGGGAGCGGTATTTCCCCGGTTCCGGTGTCGGCGTCGCTGTCGGGGCTGGCGGCGGGATCGAGCTGGCACTTCACCCTGGTCGCCGTCAACCTGGCGGGGACGACGTTCGGCACGGATCATGCCTTCCGGCTGGCCCCGTGAGCCGTGGTGAGGATCAGACGGGCGGACTCCCGGGCACGGTGTGGCAGGTGACCGACCCGTCCTGACGGGTCACGAAGACCTCGCCGTTCACCACGGTCGGTATCGAGACGATCGTTGAGCTGGCCCCCAGCGGAGCGACCACCCATGCTTGAGGGTCGGCGGCGTTGGGCTTCGATCCGATGATCGTGCCGTTCAGGGTCGCCGCTACGTCGAACGGACCGGCGCCGCTGACACCGGACACGGCGCTCCCCACTGGAATCGTGTTGACGACAGCCCCCTTGTCCGCGCTGAGCCAGTAGACGTTCTTGTCGGCCGACCCCATCACGATGTCCCCGTCCAACGTGGCGGCCGAGGAGGTGATCGGACCGCCGGTGGTGAAGGACCATACCGACGTACCCCCCTGCTCACTCAGGGCGTAGAACACCCCGGAGGTGGACCCTACGTACACCGCCCCGCCAAGCACCATCGGTGACGCGGTCACCGCACCAACGGCGACCACTGTCCACAGGACGGCACCGGTGGCCGTCGACAGCGAGTAGCCGTCACCATTGGAGGCGCCCATGAAGAGCTGTCCGGTGGCACCGTCGACGGCGGGCGACGACAGTACCGCTCTCCCGAGCTTGCGCTGCCAGAAGATGGTACCGGTGGACTCGCTCAGTGCCGTCATCATGTTGTTGTCGGAGCCGACGTAGATCACACCATTGACCACCGCGGGCGACGACTCGACGCCCTTGCCCTGGGCACAGAGCTTCACCCTCCGGACGGCACCGGTCGCCCCATTGAGTTCGACAACAGAACCGGCTGCGGTACCGAAGACCACACTGGCGCCGTCGACTGCTGGTGACGAATCAATTGGTACGGACCCCACGTCCTGGTAGCGCCACAACTGGGTTCCGGTATGGATGTTGACGGCTTACACCGCCCCGGCGTCGTTACCGAAGTAGGCCACACCGTTCACCATCGAGACCGAGGTCCGCACCGCTGCCCCCGACATGAAGCTCCCGGCTTGGCCCAGGTAGGTACCCGAACTGACGGACAGGCGCTTCTGGAAGACCTTGTCCCCGGGGTCATCGGCATGTCGTGTGGAGGTGTGGAGGAACTGGGACCAAGCGTTGGAGATGTTGAATGTGGCGGTAGTCGATCGGCCCGACGTGACGCCTGTGGCCACCTGCGTCTGCGGACCGAATCTGTCCGCCGGCACGATGGTGATCGGCACGGCCGCGAGGGTGCCGGTGGCACTGGCTGGGAACGTCTTGTTGCAGACCCCACCGAAGGTCAGTGTGACCTGTTTGGAAGGTGCGAAACCGGACCCGTTCACCTTCAGGATCCCACCCTGGCCGATCCAATTGCTCGACACCGTGAGGTGCGGAGGTGGCGAAGCGGCCACGGTGAAGGATGCCCTTCCGCCGGACGGCACGCTCTGGTACGACGTGATGTCGACTCGTCCGATCGACTCCCTCTGTGTCCGGCCGACTCGACCCCACTGGCGAACACCTCGAAGCCGCCGCCACCTTGGCCGATCGGTAGCGCGAACGACCACGCCGACGTGATCGCACCAGGTGAGGCCACGGTCGCCGGGTTCGGGTACGGGTAGGAGGTCCAGGTTCCCGTGGCTGAGTCCCACCATGAGCCCTGGGTCCCCCTTCCTGCACAGCGACGTCGACCCGACCAATGGACGTCCCTAACGCCGTACCGGTGATAGTCACCGCGCCGCCAGAATTGGACAACGTCGACCCGTCGACGGGAGAATCCAGCGCAGTGGTCGGTGCCGCGGTCGTGCCGCCGCCCAGTGCGAAGTCGTATCGATGACCGTCGGCGGACGCCTCGATGAGGTTCCCGTTGGCGTCGGCCATCGAGCTGACGACGAAGCTGCCGGTCTGGTAAATGTAGAGGAGTGTCCCGGTGGCCAGGGAGACGACGTCGACGGCCCCGGCCTGTGTGGCAGAGGACACTGCCTGGTCGCCGAGGGGCCCGGTGATGATCGGTGAGGCGTCGATGTCCCGGGTTTCACCGGTGCTGAAACGCCACAACGGCGTGCCGGTGGTGGCATTCAGTGCGTCGAAACCGCCCGCCGTCCCGGTCTTCAGAACGTTGCCGTAGAGTGCTGCAGTGGCGAGCGACCCCGGGGGGTGGGACCTCGTCACAGCGCCGAAGTTGTACGTCCAGATCACCGCACCGGTGGTGAGGTCGATGGCGTACATGATGCCGTCTTTGTTCTCGACGTAGGCGACACCACCGGCGAATCCGTTCACCCCCGGAGGTGAGACGACGACACCGGCTCCGATGCTGACCGTGCCAGGAGGCGGTTTGTAGACGGCAACCCGCCACACGAGCTTGCCGGTGATGGCGTCGACGGCATAGACCGCGCCGTCCGGATCAGACGTACCGAACAGCGTCAATCCAAGCTCCCATGTTGCACCAGGACGGGCGACCAGAAAGCCCACCTGGCTTCCAATGGACGCCCCCGATCGTGATCGGGCCGCGATGCGGTTGCATGCCCTGGGAGCCCTAGCCGCCAGGGCCGCATACCGGCGGCCGGCCAGCCGTTGGTCGAGGCCGGCGTAGACCTCGGCGGCCACCTCGAGGTGCACAACGCATAACAGGCACAGGGCGTCGCCCAGGCTCCATGAGTGGATCACGATGAGATCGACGGTCCCACAGTCGGTGCAGGCGGTCAGGAGCACCCACTCCACTCGGGTGTCGGGGCCGGGTGCGGCGACGAGGATCGGGTCGACACGGATCTTGTCGGGGTTTGTGACGGGTCCATTCCATTCGGTGGGATCCACCGCATAGAGGCCGGATAGTGGTTCAAAGGACCCCACACCAGATGAGTGAAGAGTCCTCTGTGAGACCGGAGGCGTTGATCCGGGGGGATCTGGCAGGTGTCAGCACACGACCATCGGTGGAAGTGAGGGGACCCAGCTGCCAAGTTCGATGAGACAGTCAGCCTTTTTCGGCTCTGGCGACCCCAAGTTTCGCACACACTGCAGATGGCCCCGCCAGGCGGCGGTGCTCACGCCGGCACGGCCCCCACGACGTCATCCACGTGCACGCCGACCCCGGGCAGCGAGCCCCTGTTGACGGCATCCCCGAAGCTGAACACGCCGCCATCCCGGCCGATCAGGTTGTAGCCGAAGTCGTCGGGTGAGGCGACCATTCCCACGATGTCGTGGACAGCCACTCCGCTCGCCGCAAGGTCGCCGAAGCTCCGAGCGTCGCCGAAAGGGGTGACGGTACCGTCGGACCCGAGGACCCAGTACCCGCCGCCGTCTCTAGTGGCGACAATGGTGACCGCCCCGGTGGGCGCGCTCCCGAAGAAGTGGGCGTCACCGAACGCATAAACGGAGCCGTCAGACCCCACCAGCCAGTAGCCCCGATCGTCAGCTGTGCTGGCGATGCCGACGATGTTGTCGACCCGTACGCCCACTCCCGGGAGCGAGTTCTCGAAGGGCGCGTTGAAGCTGAAGACCCCGCCGTCCTGACCGACCAGGAAGTACCCCTGATTGTCCAGCGTGGGCACGATGCCCACCACATCGTGCACGTGGATGCCGATTCCCGGCAGCGAATTCGCGAACGGCGCGTGGAACGCGAACACTCCACCGTCCGCACCCACCAGGAAATAACCGTTGGCGGCTGCGGTCGGCACGATGCCGGTTACGTCGTCGACGTGCACGCCTAGCCCGGGCAGCGACCCGTAGAAGCCGTTGCCGAAGACGAACACCCCGCCGTCCGCACCCACCAGGTCGTATCCGGAGGCAGTAGGGGCCGGTGGCGTCGCAGGAGGCGGCGGGGGAGATGGAGTTGGAGGGGGCAGCGTGCCCTGGTAGTTGGCGGACGCTCCCACCTGGGTGAAGGCGGCCATGGCCTCCGCCGAGGAGGTGAGGGACCAGTCGAACCCTGCACCGGGTGAGTCGAAGTAGAGGGCTGCGTGCACCCGGGGAAAGTTCTGGGGGATCTCGCTTTCGAAGCCCGAGGTGATCCAGGACGCCTTGCCGTTCGGCACACCCGGCTGTTCCACCGTGCCGATCTCGGCGAGCATGACCGGCAGTTTGCTGACGGCGGTGATCTGGGCGTAGGGGGTGGCGAAGACCTGGGTGAGCGTCTGCCAG
>JAYVYR010000041.1:0-21344 GCA_043784065.1 Acidimicrobiaceae bacterium | reverse complement strand
TATGGGGTGGAGTGGGAGTACGAGCCAGTTGAATTCGTCCTCGACTGGGGCTCCGATCTCGGTCCCACCTCGGCCTTCCGCCCCGACTTCTGGCTTCCTCGGCCCGGCCTGTTCGTTGAGGTCACAACGCTCAACCAGCGCCTGGTCACCAAAAAGAATGGCAAGGTCCGCCGCATGGCCGAGATCTACCCGGAAGTGCGGGTCACCTTGCTCTACCAGCGGGACACTCTGGCTCTCCTGGCCAAGTACGGACTAGCCGGAGAAGGCACCGGACAGCGTGTTGTGGCCCGTTCCGCCTGACCTCCGCCGGCGATAGCCTGCACAAGTGGACACCTTTCACATTGCGTCCTCCGAGACGGGGCAGGTACCCGAGGAGGCCCTGAAGCGCACTGCGCTCATCGACGTCCACCAGGCCCTCGGTGCGAAGCTGGTCGGCTTCGGCGGGTGGGAGATGCCCTTGGCCTATCCGGACGGAACCATCGCCGAGCACCGGGCCTGCCGCCAAGATGCGGTGGTGTTCGACGTCAGCCACCTCGGTACCGTTCGAGTCGAGGGTGCGGACGCACTTGACCGGCTCCAGTCGGCGCTGACCAACGACCTTCGCAAGGTCGCTCCAGGCCGGGCCCAGTACACCCACCTCCTCGACGAGTCCGATGCCTCCGTGGTCGACGACATCATCGTGTGGTGGGTGGCCAACGACATCTTCGACGTGATGCCAAACGCCTCCAATACCGACCGGGTGGTGAATGCCATCGGCGGAACCGATACCACCGCTGAGCGGTCGATCATCGCCGTCCAGGGCCCGCACGCTCGCGCCCGGGCGGCGGCCGTGCTGCCCGAGGCAGCGGCTGTACCCCGGTTCGGCGTGGAGCAGTTCAGGTGGAAAGGCGTCGAATGTGTGGCCGCAGGAACCGGTTACACGGGTGAGGACGGGTTCGAGGTGGCAGTCCCGAACGATCTGGCTGCAGACATGTGGGAGGCAGTGGTCGAAACCGGCGTGGTTCCCGCCGGACTCGGTGCCCGCGACACGCTTCGCCTCGAGGCGGCCCTACCCCTCCACGGCCATGAGCTCGGTCCCGGCATCACGACACTCCAAGCCGGACTGGGCTGGGTGATCGGATGGGACAAGGGCGACTTCCGGGGACGGACAGCGCTGACCGCCGAGCGCAACCGCGGCGTGGCCCGCCGACTGGTGGGTCTCACCACCGAAGGCCGCCAGCCACCACGCGAAGGGGCGACCGTGATGGTCGACGGCACGCTGGTGGGCACGGTCACCAGCGGCAACTTCTCACCCATGCTCGAACACGGAATCGCCTTGGCCCTGGTCGACTCAGCGATCGACGCCTCCCCGGGTCACACTGTCAATTTGGAGCTGCGGGGCAAGGTCCGAGCAGCAACGGTAGCGACAACCCCGTTCACCAAGGCGGGGCAATGGGCCACCTCACTATGACGACGTGGTCGGCTTGCCCGCTACTGGTCTACCGTTCATCGTCCGACAACTGCTGAAGGAGCACGTTGGGTACCTACATCCCCCACACCGATGATGAGATCGCGGGCATGCTCGCCTTCCTCGGCCTCTCGAGCCTGGACGAGCTGTTCGCAGCCGTGCCGGAAGCCGTCAAGCTGCAGCGTGCGCTCGAACTGGCCGACGGAGCCGGTGAACCCGACGTACTGGCCCACATGGAGCAGTTCGCCGGTCAGAACCGCGCCCGCTCCGACCGCCTGATCTGCTTCGCCGGAGGCGGCGCCTACGACCACGAGATCCCTTCAGTTACGAAGGCGTTGGGCGGTCGCAGTGAGTTCGTCACCTCCTACACGCCGTACCAGCCCGAGGTGGCTCAAGGTGTGCTCCAGGCTGTGTTCGAATTCCAGACCATGGTGGCCCGCATCGCCGGCCTGCCGGTGTCGAACGCCTCGCTCTACGACGGGGGCAGTGCTGCCGTTGAGGCCGTCAACCTCGGCGTGGCCGCCACCAATCGTCAGACCGTCTGGGTGTCCGAAGGGATCCACCCCCACTGGCGTCAGATGCTCGGGACTTTCGCGGTGGGGACGGGGCACAGCATCCGCACGATCCCCCTGATCGACGGCGTGACCGCCTGGCCCGACGACCCGACAGGGTCCGAGGTGGCACCCGGCGTCGTGTTGGTGGGATACCCGAACTACTTGGGCTGCCTGGAGGACCTGGGTACCGTGCGCACCCTGTGTGACCGCACCGGCGCACTCATGGTCGTCGGTGCCGATCCGCTCGCCACCGGCCTTCTGCGCTCGGCGGGCGATTGGGGTGCCGACGTCATGGTGGGGGAGGGGCAGGCCTTCGGCACCGCACTCGGCTTCGGTGGTCCCTACCTTGGGCTCTTTGCCTGCAGTTCGGCCAATGTCCGTCGTCTCCCCGGCCGCCTGGTCGGCGAGACAGTCGACGTCGAGGACCGCAAGGCGTATGTGACGACGCTGCGAGCGCGCGAGCAGGACATTCGGCGGGAGAAAGCCACGTCTAACGTCTGCACCAACCAGACGTTGATGGCGGTCACCGCCGCCATCCAACTCGGCTGGCTGGGCACATCCGGATTGGTCGAAGTAGCGACCCGGTGCGCCCGGGCCACGCGCTACACCCGTGACGCCGTCTTGGCCGTCGACGGGGTGACCCCGTGGGCCACAGCCCCGGTGCTGCGCGAGTTCGCCGTCCGGCTGCCCATCGAGGCCGCTACCGTCATCGAACGGATGGCCGACGCCGGTTTCCTTGCGGGCATCTCTCTTGATGGGGCGGTCGAAGGTGGCGGCCACGGACTACTGATCGCCGCCACTGAACGACGCACGGTCGAGGAAATCGACGGCTATGCCGCAGCGTTGGCCAAGGCGGTGGCGTGATGAGCGAGGAGACCATGACCACTATTGGAGTCTCACCCCGCCGGACCGGTGCACCCGGAGGCAAGGCCAGTTCGGCCCCGCTACTCGGGCGTGCCGCCGAACCCACGCTGTTCGAGTTGTCCCACCCCGGGAGACGCTCGTGGTCATTCCGCACTACTGGCATCCCCGAGATGCCGATTGAAGATCTGGTGCCGGAGGCTCATCGGCGAGGCACGCCTGTCGAGGTGGCCGAGGTGTCCGAGCGCGACCTGGTGGCCCACTTCACCCGCCTTTCCCACCGCCAGTTCGCCGTCGACCTCGGTGCCTATCCGCTCGGGTCGTGCACCATGAAGTACAACCCGAAGATCTGTGACGCTGTCGCCGGACTGCCCGGCCTGGCCGGGGTACACCCGGCCGCACCGGCGTCGATGACCCAGGGTTGGCTGGGCCTGATGGTGGAGCTCGAGGAGACATTGTGCGAGGTGACGGGCATGGCTGCCGCCACTCTCCAGCCAGCCGCCGGCGCAGCAGGCGAGCTCACCGGTCTGCTGCTCATGCGGGCGTGGCACGACGCCCAGGGGGCCCCGCGGCACAAGGTCATCATCCCCGACTCGGCACACGGCACCAATCCCGCCTCAGTCACACTCAGCGGCTACGACGTGGTGACAGTGCCCAGCGACGACCGGGGCTGTGTCGATATGGCCGCCCTGCGATCCGTGCTCGACGAGGACGTGGCCGGCATCATGCTGACCAACCCCAATACGCTCGGCCTGTTCGAAGAGGACATCGCCGAAATAGCCGCCGCCGTCCACGAGGTGGGCGGGCTCCTCTACTACGACGGCGCTAACCTCAATGCAATCTTGGGCATGGTCCGGCCGGGTGACATGGGTTTCGACATCGTCCATATGAACCTGCACAAGACGTTCGCCACCCCACACGGCGGCGGTGGCCCCGGGGCAGGCCCGGTGGCGGTGTCCGAGCGCCTGGTGCCGTTCCTGCCCGGACCTCGTCCCTTCAGGACCGGGTCGGCCGAATCGGATGCCGACTTCGGATGGATGACCCCGGAGCGCAGCATCGGACGGGTCCATACGTGGCACGGCAATTCGTTGGTGCTGGCCCGGGCCTTGGCCTACATCTTGGCCAATGGGGGCGACGGCCTCAAGCAGATCGCCCAGGTCGCTGTGCTCAATGCCAACTGGATCCGCCAGCGCCTGCACCACACCTACGACGTGCCCTTTGACCGCCCGTGCATGCATGAGGTCGTCCTGTCAGCCAAGACCCTCAAGGCCGAACATGGTGTCCGGGCCCTCGACGTGGCCAAACGCCTGCTCGAAGAAGGGTTTCACGCACCAACGGTCTACTTCCCGTTGATCGTTGAAGAAGCGCTGATGATCGAACCCACCGAGACCGAGAGCCCGCAGACGTTGGAGGCATTGGCCGTCTCCCTCGAGGCAATCGCCGCAGAGGCGGCACGCGAAGGGGCCGAGGCCATGGCCACCTATCCGCACGGCACTCCGGTGCGTCGGGTCGACGAAGCCCGGGCCGCCCGCATGCTCATCCCCACCTACGACGCCAAAGGCTGAAGCACTGCAGCGATGGACGGGATCTTCACAACCCGCTTCGTCGGCCCCTACCTCAGGTACCACAAGTGGGTCTACGAGTGGTCGGATGGAAGGGTCGGCAAGCACTCGAACCGCATACCGGCGCTGCTGCTCACCACTACCGGACGCAAGTCGGGGCTGTCCCGGACGAACGGCTTGACCTACTGCACCGACAGAGGCGATCTGGTCGTAGTTGCCTCAAACGGGGGGAGCGACAAGCCCCCGGCCTGGCTCCTCAACCTCCAGGCCGATCGGCGTGTGACAGTCCGTGTCGGCCGCCGGGTGGTGGCAGCAACGGCCCGTGTGGCGACGACCGAGGAACAAGCAGAGCTGTGGCCGAAAGTAAATCGCACCAATCGGGGGATGGCTCCGCTATTCCATTCAGGAGTGACCGGACGTTACGACGTCTATCAGCGCCATACGTCGAGAACCATCCCGGTGGTGATCATCCACATGGATCGCCCTCTCATCCGCTGACGATACGCGACGTTCAGGCGGCGGCCGGTTCTGAGGCCAGCGGGCTGGTGGCCCGCGGTGGGGCGCCGGTGGCCAGCCACGAGCCGAGCAGAATGAGCGGAAATCCCAAGCTGATTCCCCAGGTGAATGGCTCGCCGAGCACGGCCACACCAAGCAGCACAGCCACCGCCGGATTGACGTAGGTGATGACGGTACTGCGAGCCGGGCCGACCTCGATGACCAATTCGAAGAAGAGTACGAAGGCCAGCGCCGTGCAGACCAGTGCCAAGCCGACCACCGAAGCGATCACTTCGATGGAGACCAACGACGGCATGTGGGTGACAGCAAACGGAGCGTAGGCGACCGATGCAATTGCCAACGAAACTGTGATGACCCCGATGCCGGACAGGTCGTCGAGTTTCCGGGAGATGATCAGCGGCCCGATCGCGTAGCCCACAGCCGGAATCAGCACCTCGACCACCGGTCCGAACTCTGCACGAGTGAAGTCAACCCCCACGAGGACGGCCACGCCGCTGAAACCGACCAGCAGTCCGAGGATCCGGCGCCGGTCGAAGTGGTCGAACCCGAGAAGCCGGTAGAGGACGGCGCCGACCAACGGAACTGACGCGATCAGCAGCCCGGTCACTGAGCTGGTCAGGTGGATTTCGGCGCGTCCTACGAAGAACCACGGAACGGCCAACTCAGCGGCGGTGAAGGCGAGGAGCCAGCGCCACCGGGCCAGAATGCCGACCAGGGCTTGGCGATGGAGCGCGACGGGCAGGAGAATCAGGGCGGCCGGCGCAGTCCGCAGGAAGATCAAGGTGGCGGGTGAGATTTCACGCACGGCAATGCGGATCAACAGGTATGGACAGCCCCAGATCACCGACATGGCCAAGAAGAGGACCCAGCCACGCCGCGTCATGCCGTCATCACTGGTTGGACCGGTTCAACCGCAGTCGACCCGGGATCCTCCCGGGCAGGGATCACTCGAGCAGCTCGGGCTGTTCGCGCACGATCCGGTCGAAGAGAGGCTGGAAGCTGAACCATCCGGCCATGTGACTGCCCACCTGACCGCTGGTCAGCCGGGCCATCTCCGGATCAATGAGCACCGGCGTGCCGGCGGCTTCGGCCATGAGTTGCGCCTGGCAGGACCGCTCCATGGTGATGAACCACCAGGCGGCTTCGTCGACGGAGTGGCCGACCGTCATGAGGCCGTGGTTGCGGAGGATGGCCGCCTTGTTCTCACCCAGGGCGTGGGCGATCCGCTTGCCCTCTTCGACGTCGATCACTACGCCGGTGTAATCGTCAAAGACGGCATGGTCCTCGTAGAAGGCACACACGTCCTGAGTGATGGGGTCGAGGGTGCGCCCGAGGGATGACCATGACTTGCCGTAGACCGAGTGGGCGTGGGCGGCGGCGACCACATCGGGGCGGGCGGCGTGAACTTGGGAGTGGATGGCGAATGCGGCAACGTTTACCGGCCGGTCACCCTCGACCACCTCACCCTCGTGGTTGACGAGGATGAGGTCGGAGGCCCGGACGTGGCCGAAGTGCATCCCGAACGGATTGACCCAGAAGTGGTCAGCCCGCTCGGGATCGCGAGCGGTGATGTGGCCGGCCACCCCTTCGTCAAAACCAAATTTGGAGAACAGACGGAAGGCGGCGGCCAGGCGCTGCTTGCGGTGCAGGCGCTCGGCTCCAGGATCATCGAACGACATCTGCGGCGCTAACGAGACGATTTCAGGCATGGCAACCTCCTCATGGCCCCGGACGGATTCAAGGGCGGGGCGACTCAACGGATCGGGAAGTGCACGTCAATGCCCGACAGGTCAATCCTACGGGACGCCGTCGGGAGACGCATAGACCCCGGACGGCCACGCAAGGTGATCCGTGGCCGCCAGCGCAGTCTTGAAACTGGCGCGGACGGAGCCAAAAGCCACCTCGACCAACCCACCATTGCCGACCTGGGCCAGTTGAGCTTCGCACCAATCGTGCCCTTTTGGCGGTAGGAGTCCTGGACGGGGGATAGAAAGTGTTCGAGCCCGGCCTACCGCTACAGGTTACCTGACATAATATACATTATCGGCGTTTGATTTAGGGTAGAGGTTGGTATCAGGATCAGGCCGATAAGCACATCACTACTCGTCGTTGCCAACGGTCTCCTGCTCAGCAGGCCGCTTCCACGCCGACCGGCGTAGCATCGTGCACAGCAATCCGATCTGACGCAGAGTCGCTCTTCGGGCGATCAGATGCACCAAGGCCCGTGCTTGTCGATCGTCCGACATCCGATTGCCGCCCTGGCTGTAGATCCCCCAGGCCCACACAGCATGACCCTTATTTCATCACAGTGATGAAATAAGCCGGTCGATGACGTTGTGGCGACTCAGTCGGAGTCCACCGTCGCCGGCCGCACGTACGTGACCAGGTCAGGTCAGGTCAGGTCAGGTCAGGTCAGGACTAACGCGGGCGCCTGGACGACAGCCCCCCTGGGCCCCCCGACCGTCGGGATCAGTTCGACGGCACGTCCGCCGAGGTAGGTGGACCATCGACAACTGGGGCGTCGGTGACAGGCGGGATCAGAGAAAGGCGGCGAGCATGGGCCGCCCAGGGGTCGGCTCTTGCCGATTGTGGGTGCGGGACAGCCCGGCCCCGTCAAGGTTTCCCCTCAGAGCGCATCGCCGTCGGCCTTGACTAGGCAGGTCAGTTTTGGCGAACCGGTGAAAGAGCCGATTATGAGGCGCCCCCAACCAGCCATTGCGCTTTAGGGGCCTCAATTTTGCAACCACCCCGTCATAGAGTTGTCGCTACCTGATACCAATCCCAGTGGATACGGTCGCCTTTCAGCGTTCCCCGACCTACTGCCTGGGTGAGATTAAGCCAGGTGTACCCAGGACTCGTGGTGCTGAACACGGGTGCGGCATAGCCGCATGCTCCATCGGTACCCTCAGTGATATCTGCCCGAGCTTCGTAACGAACGTGGATCGAGGCGCCATCGTCAGTTTCGATCAAGGCACGCACCCTCAAGATGCCGATTCCGCCCGGGCTCGTCATCCAGTCCCAGTAGCTCTTCCCTCGCATCTTGCCGCATAGGCGCTGCCCCTCAATCGATGCGTGAAGCACCAAGTAGCTCTTTTGGACCACACCGGCACCCATGCCGACCGTAGTGGGTTCGGTGAGTACGGAATCGACTGTGCAATGGGGATAAAGTTGGAGGGCCGCCATTCCGCAATCCTACGTCGTACTTCGGATCTCGGCGGGGTCCACAAGGCTCAGCACCCATCCTTCCCTCGCCCAACACTCTGCCTTCGGCCGGGCCACAGCAGACCGGATCGTGATCAAACGGCGACAACGCCGCCAGGGTCGAGGAACCACGACGACGGGGACGCTTGCAATAGGGAACGTAGGGTTCATCACGGTGGGACCGCCTGATCTGGTCCAGTTCGATCTCGGCGCAGTGGTGATCGAACTGCACGGTGTCGCCACCCTGGCCGAGCTGGTGGGCATCGAAGGCGAAGGTGAACGTTGGCGACGCTGACTCGACTGCAGATAGGTCCGCACCTTCGAGGCCGGCCGTTCCGGACCGGACGACTTCGCGCAAGGTGTGGTAGGCGACTGGGGCCTGCAAATTGGACCGGAGGAGTTCCTCAGGATCTTCACCTCCTGGCCGACTCGGCCACTGGACGGCGCCGAAGATCTGGTTTGGGCGACCGCTGCCGCGGCGGAGTCGGATGCTTCTCCGACACCAACACCGTGCACTGGGACGCCAACGTCGAGACGGCCCGGTCGCTCGGTTTCCGTCCGAGCACGTCGCCGGCATCCGGTACGCACGAGATGTCCTTCCAGGGGTCGGGCTCGCCGGAGTGCCGACACCCCGCTCCTTGGGGGACGGTTCGGTCCTTGGCCACGTAGTAGTAGTTCGCCTCGGAAAGGAACGCCCCCTTTGGCGAGTGGTTCTGGCGACCGGCTCACCCCCGATCCGACCATCATGGACAGTACGGTCTACCCATGGCGCTAGCTCACCGAATCTCTCGACGGCAGTTTCTCGGAGCTGCTGGAACCACAGCGGCGGCCACAGTGCTGGCCGCCTGCTCCACCTCTGCGCGACCCGAGGCCTCCACCAAACAAAAGGCGGTGGTCGTCGGCGGCGGATTGTCCGGACTCACCGCCGCCCTAGCCCTGCGGGCGAGCGGTTGGGACGTCACCGTTCTGGAGGCCCGGAGCCGAGTCGGGGGTCGGGTCCATACCCTTCACTCGCCGTTCACCGACGGACTGCACGTCGAGGCCGGAGGCGAGTCGATCGACGACAACCACGACCAAATCCAAGCCATGGCCCACAGATATGGGCTGGTTTTGGCCCAACGCCCTTCCGACAAACTGCTCCATGCAACCGTGGTGCGGAACGGCACCCGGTCCGAGCTTCAAACCGCAGCAGCGGTCGACCCGGCCATGCTTGCCGGTTACACCACATTCGGAGCTGGGCTCCTCACGCTGGCCGGCAATCTCGACCCCGCCCGTCCGGAATTGTCGCCCAAGGCGCAGGTATGGGACAGCCAGACCCTCCAGGATTACGCCGACACTCAGACCCTCGATCCGGTGGCCGAACTCCTCGTCCAGACCAACTACCGAGGAAACTTCAACGCCCAGATGAGCGAAGTATCTCTCCTTTTCGCCCTGCAACAGGCCGTGTCCGACGCATCCCTGACCGAGGCCGGGACCGAACACATGCGCATCGCCTCCGGCAACAGCGCATTGCCCGAGGCAATGGCCAAGGACCTGGGGCCGATCGTCCACTTCAACTCGCCGGTCACAAAAATCGAGCAGTTCAGCTGGGGTGTCCGTGTCCACGCGCTCGCCAATGGCACCACCCCCACCTACGACGGTGCCCGGTTGGTGCTGGCCGCACCGACGCCAGCTCTACGAGGGATCACGTTCGACCCTCCGCTCCCGACCGATGCCGCAGCAATGATCGCCGAGTTGAACCTCGGTCACGCCCTCAAGGTCTCCACCGAGTACCGGAAGCGTTTCTGGATGACCGAGGGTCTGTCCGGCTTCACCATTGCCGACCTCCCGTTTGGTATCGCCTGGGATTCGACCGACTCCGTGCTCGGCGGGAGTCAGCACCCCGGCGTGCTCACGCAGTTCGTGACCGGCGACGCAGCTGCCGCCGGCGCCGCACAGGCCGACAGCGTTCGTATTGCCACGTTCCAGCAACAACTCAATTCGGTCTATCCCGAGGGCGTGGCTGAGCAGTCCGGGGTCGCCACCACCGTGGCCTGGGCCAACGAACGGTTCACCGGCGGCGGCTACACCCTCTTCGGTCCGGGCCAGTTGACCCGGTTCTGGCCCGTGCTCCGCCAGGCCCTCGGACCCATGTGGTTCGCCGGCGAGCACACCGAGCCCTTGGCCGGTTACATGGAGAGCGCGATCCGATCGGGCCACCGGGTTGCCGTCGCCATCGGACCTGCCCCCCGCTGAGGAGACCTCCGATTGAGTTCCTCAGCGGTGGACCTGTTCGACGACGATACCGACCAGGTCACCCACCGCGTCCATCAGGTGCGCATATGCCTGGCGGTAGGCGGCCGGGGTGCTGGTCGCCGCCAAGTCGGCGGTCACGTCGTCTACTGCCGCCTCCAGGCGGTAGAGCAGATCGTGGAGCCGGTTGATGTCGGCTACCGACACGATGCATTGTCCGTCTGGGATGTGGAGCTGGCCCGCCCGTCGCCGGGCCTCGTAAGCCCGTTGGCGGTGCGAGGGGCTGCAGAACAGCCGGGGCCGACCGGCACCCGGTCGTACGTCGAGCGGTCGGCGACACCATCCGCACCGCTGCCTTTCCGTGGACGTTGTCACCCCCCGACGGTACGCCGTGCGTCCCGGTCGGGTGGATGATCGTCTGGGGCCGCTCAGCTCCGCACGAGCCGGACCACCGGGATGATGCGGTCAGTCATTCGTTCGTCGTCGGCGAAACCGGAATTGATGCTGGCATGTTCGGCGTAGACCCGCTCGCGTCCCGACTTGGCCCCTTTGGTGGTGGGGAGAAGGACGGTGGTGCCATCGAAGGAACCGCCGACCCGGCCGGCATTCGCCCGGAACTCCTCGATGATCTGAGCATTGAAGTCGTACACATCCGCGATTGGACGTCTCTCCTCAGCACAGCCCACCCGGTGTGGGCACGTCAGGCCAAGGGTAGGGGTCGACGGCAAATGCCAATACAGGCGGATGTTCGGCGATCCCGCTGGGCGTGGAGTGGGTACGGTCACCCTGTGCCCGTCCCTGGCCGAGGTGGCGGTGGTCAAATGGTCCGGGGGGAACGTGACGGATCCGACAGCCGCCGCTCCCCCGGTATCCTCACCTCTGAGCGACCACCCATGGACTATGACCCGAACGACCTCTCTTTTGAGGACAGGTATGACGCCGACGACGCCTACTTCCGCACCTGCGGGAAGTGCGGCGTCCGGACCCAGCCCCGCTGGTCGGAGTCGGCATGCTTGGAGGAAGCCCGCCGTTACGGCTGGCGCCGGGTAGCAGCCTCCGACCGTCCGGGCGCCCACAGGATGGATCTGTGCGGGGTGTGTGCCGATAAGGCCGGCCTCGGTCCACCCTTGGCCCGATTCGGCTGGTAGCCGTTTAGGCGTCGACCCGGAGTATCCGGCCCGCCAGCGGGTCGCCCGCCGGCCGCGCCGTCGACTTCTTCCGGCTCAGTGGCGCCGCCGTGCCGACGTTGACCCATCCAAGCAGCGACTCGTCCTCGTGCAGTCCGAACAGTGCCCGCATCGGCCCCGAGGCCAGCACGCCAGCGCTCTTCCAGACGGCGCCGTAGCCCAAGCCGGTGGCGGCCAGCACTACCGCATAACCCGTGCACGAGGCAGATGCCACTTGCTCCCACACCTCCACATTGCAGGTTGGGTCGGGCGAGGCGATCAGCACTACCGAGCATGGCGCTGCATAGGCCTTGCCGCGCATCTTGGCCACCACCGATTCAGGAATGTCGAATCCCCCTGCCTCGTGGAGCCCAGCCACCAGAGCATCGGCGAACCGGTCCCGTCCCGTCCCGCTGCACACGGCAAACCGCCAGGGCTTGAGGCCGCCATGGTCTGGCACAGTCGTCGCCGTGGTCAGGATCCGCTCCAGGTCGTCGGCATGCGGCGCCTGGCCCTCAGGGTCGGGTTCCGGCCGAACTGCAGCCAGGCGCCCGACCCATGTCGGGTCGGCGAATGGCACGGGTATCGTGTCGTCCGCCCCACCAGTACCTGGAGCGCCGTCGTTCCGATCCATTGGGTGTGTGCCTTTCCATGTCGCCGACATGTCCAGCGTAGAGGTTCGACCGCCATCTGCTGGCCCCGACGTGACCAGTGGTGACCAGGTTGAAGCGCTGCTGTGACCCGTTGTGGACCTGTCGCCACCACGGGAACGGAGACAGCCGTTCGCGCGAGGGTGTCTGCGGCAGTAGCCTGTCGCCCGGTATGGGCCATCGAATCGAAGTCGAACTCACCAGTCAGTCGGACGAGACCACGTGGACGTGGCGAGCCGCGGGGGCCAAGCAGCCCCGCGGCACAGTGTCCGCGGAGCTGGTCCCATCAGGCACCACGGTGGGGTCCGTGCTGCGGGCCGAAGTGGAGACCACGCTAGACGGCACCACCGTCACTGCGCTGCTCGCCCTCAAGGGGAAGAGCGTGCCCAAGCCGGTCGACCGGATCGATGTCATCGGCACGCCCCAGAAGGGCCCCGACGTCAACGTGGTCCTGGCCGGCAAGGGAAAACGTCGCCGCGACGACTACGGCGATGGAGGACGTGACGGCGCGCGGCGGCCGTCTGGACGTGGCCCACGTACCGAGGGCGGCGGCGGCCCCCGTAGCCCACGTGACGACAGCAAGCCTCGTGAAGGCGGTGCGCCGGGTCCTGGTGGATCGGGGGGCCCCGGTGGCGCCCGCCGTTCCGGACCAGCCCGTCCCGGCGGCCGCGACAGTGCCGGGCGTGATCGTGGCGAACGCGGTGACCGTCGACCCGCCACTTCCACCGTCTTCCGCAACGCGGCGCTGGCCGACCTCCGACCTGAACAGATCCCGGTGGCCGAACAGCTGATCAAGGGCGGCATTCCGTCGGTCCGCCAAGCCATCCAGGAGCAGAACACGCGGGCCAAGTCCGAAGGACGCCCCGAGGTCACTGAGGCGCCCCTGATGGCCATGGCCGAGGAACTGCGTCCGATCATCAATCTGGCCACCTGGAAGGACCGGGCCTCGGTCGCCCGCAGCGCCGGGAAGGACACCCCACTGCGCGAACTACGTTCCATCGTGGCATCAGCGTCGACGGTCACCCTCGACGCTGAGGGTGCCGAGATGCACACCTTTCTCAAGACCAGCCTCACCGAGCGGGTGACGGCGCTGCGCGAGCGCTGGGTCGAGCGGATCACCACATCCCTCGATGAGAGCCGGGTGGTCGATGCCGTGCGGGCGTCCATCCGCCCACCCGAGCCCTCGGCCCGCCTCTCTGCAGAATTGGCTGTACGCCTGGCTGACGCCGCTGGGCAGGCCATGTCGGCCGAGGCCACCCCGGAAGCCTGGCTGGCACTCCTGGAGGTCGTGGTCGAGTGCCCGGTGCGGCGCACCGTCAAGCCTGTCGGACTGCCTACCGGGGCAGATGAGTCGCTACTGGCCGAGGCCCGCAAGGCCGCCGGACACGTACCCGAACTGGCTCGCCTCCTCGGGATTCCGATTCCCCCTCCCCCGGGGCCCCGTCGCCCCGTGCCGGCCCGGCCAGCCGGTCGTCGCTCCTCCTAGCACCACACCCATCGGCTCCGCCCTGGGGCAATTCGACGAACCACAGTGGTCACTCAGTCGTTCGGCCCGTCGATCGGTAGATGCATCACGAGCAACCGGGCCTTGAATCCGGCCGACTCGAAGAAGCTCTTCGCCATACGATCGCCTGGAAACGCAGTGCCGTCGACGCCCCTACACCCTTGTGCGGCAAACCACTCGAGGGACCGCTCGAGCAGGAGGTGGCCGAGACCGACCTCGCGTGCCCCCGGCTCGACGAAACACGCGTCGAGGACGCCGCGTCGCTCCCCTCCTCCGTCGTCCACCCTGCACAGGGCTACGGCGGCCACCCAATCATCCAGGGTGCCCACCAGTGCCGTCCTGCTCGGTTCGGTGACATAGGGGGACAGGGACGCTCCTGTGGGGTCTGGCGGCACCCCACCATCTGCAGCGCGGGTCAGGTCGGCTCCTCGGCGAGTGGCACGATCGATCACAAAATCGGCAGCCAACTCCTTGATCCTGTCGAGGTCATCGAACGAGGCCTCGCGGACCTGCTCCATCGCGACTTCCGTGTGCCCGTCGCCCAAAACCGGCTCAGGACCGCTGGTCCAGCAACTGGTCGACCCGGCTGAGGATGGTACGCCTACCCCGCGTCGACGTCTCATAGGCCCGTGCGGCCACCAGTTCGGTGCGGTTCAGCCCATCAAGGCGCTGGACGACTTGGGAGGCCGACAATGTGTCGAAGCCGGGTATGGCCAGCGACGCCACGTCGGGGATGTGAGCATCGATCTTACGAGGCTGTGCCGGTGATGGTGCTGCCTCCGGCGCATCGCCGGATGTGGCCGTCGCCAGCCGGTCCGGCGGGTACGGAATGGTGCGCAAGCGATGCGGGGCACCCCCAGCCGGCGCCTTCGGTCCGGCGGAGGCGGTCCGGCGGGTCGTCACTGATGGGCCGGTGGGGCCGCCCGCCGGGGCGTTGCCCGGGCGCTTGAGTCCCTCGGATCGCTTCAACAGCTCCGAGGTTCCTGCCTTGACGGCAAATTGTCCGACCGCCCGGGCCGAGTTGACCTGCACACCGAGGCGTTCACGCCCCCGTTCAGCCATGCGGGGCAACTCTTCGGCCATGGTGACGACCAGCCCGGTCGGAAGGAACACGAATAAGTCAAGGAACCGTTCGCTCAGCGGCCGTTCCGGAGCTCCGTCGCGCTCCGTCAGCTTGCTAGCCGCCTTCAGGTGGTTCGCATCATCGGGGGTGTCACCCATGGTCGGCTCCCTTCAGACGCAGTCGCGGCAGAGCATTTTCTTCTTGTCCGCAAGCTGGTTGGCGTGCTTCACCAGGAAACAGGAACGGCAGACGAACTCCCCCGGCTGTTTGGGCAGGACCCGTTCCACGCCATCTCCGGTGCGGTCCTCGGGCTCAGGGGTCTCCTCATCGTCCTCGACCTCCTCGACGACCAGACGCTCCTTCAGAATGGTGTCGAGACTTGCCTCAACGTCCTCGTCGTCAGGCTCTTCTTCTTCTTCTTCCTCCGGTTCCTCACCGGCAGCCTTGGCCACCGCCTTGGTAGTGCCGGCCGGCACGTCTTCTTCGATAGCTACGTCGACCTCGATGACAGCGACGGGGTCACCGTCGTCCAAGCCCAGGGGGTCGTCGGCAATCAGGTCGTCGTCATCGGCCAGCTCGTCGAGGTCAGCCTCGATGAGCTCGTCGGGTGCCTCGACTTCGTCAATGTCTTCTGCCATGTGCGTGGTGTTCGATCTTTCGGTCGTGAGTTGGCCGGGAGCATAGACGGCCCCGTGGTCCGTTCGATCGCCATGTCCAGGACGGCCACCCCCCGGATGCGAGTTCCGTTGCACAGCGCTCGTGCGTGGGGATCATGCCAGGAATGGGCGGCCACGTGGTGCATCCGACGAACGGCAGTCCCCGCCCGCTCCCGATCCGCCCGCCATCCCCGACTTTTGGAGGTCTGGGGCTGCCGTGCGACGTGCCTGTGCGCCCGACCTGCACTCCACGGGTGGACTAGGCGGGCGGGCCCAAGGGATCTTTGGCGCCACAGCCCCGCTACCTCCGGCTCACGCCGACGGCCTCGGGGATGTGTTTTCTACTCGACCCCTTGGACCTTCCTCCGCCTCTCACAGCATCCCCCCCCGGAGCCTGCAACATTCGGTCGTAACCGTAGATAGCATGCCTCGGGGCGACTGGGACTGTCGGCACCCTACGCCATGGAACGGGTAGCCCGTCAAATGACTTTGATGCACTGTGAGCAGGGACTTTACAAAACATCCCAGTTCACGGCATTGCAGGATTCTTCGCTACCAGCATCGAATTCCTGCGTTGCTCGGCGCGACGCTCGGCCTCCAACCGCTCCAGATCCTCCGCCCCGTAGTCCACGTGGGACATGGCCTCAGCCAACAAACGGTGACCTGCCCGCTCGGCAATCTGGATGTGCATCTGCTGAGCCACCCAGCGGTAGCTCGGATGGCCCTGAGGCACAGACCGGAGCTCCAGCAGGTGCATGGCCTCGCGGGCGTTCATCTGCATCGTGAAACGGATCCGGTAAGCCAGGGCCACGGCGTAGGACGACTGGTCCGGGAACGTCGGGGCCAGGGCCTCGTAGAGCTCACGCGAGCGATCGAGGGAGCCCACATATCGGTCGGTCAAGCCGGCCTCGGCCACCACCTCGGGGACGTCATAGCCGAGGGCGCCGCCGAGGGCCTGCCACTCGATCGTGAGGATCCGGTGCCGCTGCAGGTCGCGGAACGCGCCGTAGTCGGTGACTACATCGAACCGGTAGTCGGTCCGCTCGAAGGCCCTCCCGGGTCGGTGGCGACGGTTGTCCCGTTCGCCTACATAGGCCATCAGGATCGACCGCTTCTGCTCGGCGCCCAGCGACCGCACCCGGTCCAAGACTTCGGCTTCGGGCCGGGTCGTACGTGGGGCGATGATGGCGGCCACGACCTTGTCCTCACCGTCGGGGTCGAAGTCGAGCAGGTCGACGGTCGGGGCACCTGACGGGCCACCCACGTCGACGTGAGCCGGGTCGACAAGGTCGGGAAAGAGCTCCTCCACCAGTTGGCCGGTCCGCTGGCGGGTGGCCACCAGGTACTCCGACCACGCACCGCCCCGGTCGGGCCGGTCGACCCGCTGGAGGAACGACGGGATTACCTTGCGAAGCTCCTCCAACATCATGTCGGCATAGACCCGCGCTTCGGGAAGCGGATGGGAGCGCATCCGCACGAGCAGCATCTCGTAGGACTGTCCGGTGCCGTAGATCCCCACGTTGGAAAGCGAGCCGGCGGGCAACAGGCCGCGCAGGGCGTCGAGCCCCTTGGCCCGAACGGCCTGGCGGTGCACGAACACCGAATCGTCGGCCCGACGGGGATGGCGGGCTACCAGCCAGGTGTGCACCTCCTCCAGGAGCTCGCCGTAGGTGTCGAACATCCGGTCCATGTCACCGACATAGCGGGCTCCGAGGGGAGAATCGAGAAGTCCGGGGTCGCGGAAGTACCGGTAGTGCCCGGTGGTGAGGCGTTGGTTGTAGGCGATGTAGCGCGTCGACTGCTCGAGGTAGGCCATCAGGCGCCCCCACTCGAGCACCTTGGTCAAGACGTTGGATGCCTGTTCGCAGGCCAGGTGCACGCCGCCGAGCTGCGCCACCGAGTCGTCGCCGTACTCGAAGAAGACCTTCTCGTAGAGCTCCTCGGCCCGCTTCAGACCGACCGTGGCGTCGAAGGTGGCGTCCCCCCTGATGTCAAGGTCTCCGACGAATTCGTCGAGGAACAGCCTGCGCAGGCTCTTGTGGGAACGCGAGTACCGGGCGAACAGGGCACCTTTCACCACCTCGGGAAGGTTGACGAGCGCGAAGACCGGCTGATCGAGATTGGTGACGTACCGCCGTAGGATGTCTGTCTCCTCGGCACTGAACGATTCCACGGCGTAGGGAAACATGCCTTGTAGACACTAGGACGGAGACGGGTCGTCAAGCGCGGACCCCAGGACGGCCGGGTCGTCGGCGCCGACCACCCCCCGCCGCAACAGGGCCACGGCAAGCTCGGCGCTGGTCCGGGTGGCGGCCGACTCAGCCACCTGGCCCAATTGGCGGACCAGGTCGATGACCTGTCGGACGTTGCGGACGAAGTCGCCCGGAGCCACCTCAGCATCCCGCAGCACGCTGTCGAGGGTCCCGCCCGACGCCCACGCCACCACAGAGCGGGCCAGGCCGCCATCAGGCCCGCGGGTGCGTCGAAGGCCGACGCGGCGCTCGTCGGCCCGCAGACCGGCCGCCAGGACATCAATTGCGGCCAGCCGCTCGACCACCCCGGCCTGGCGGGGTACCGGCGGGTCGTCACCAGCTCGCCGGGCCTCGAATGTCAGCGCCGACGCCACCCCGGCCAGGTGGGCCGGCTCCAGATCGTCGAAGAGCCCGGCCCGGAGGATCTCGGCGACCAGCAGATCTGACTCGTGGTAGATCCCGGCCAGCCGCAGACCGTCCTCAGTGAGCGCCCAGCCGTCGACAAACCGTCGATCGCCCAGGATGGCCAGCCGCCGATCCAACTGGGCCACAAGTGACTCGGAGCCGGGCGGGGCCTGCCACTGCCCGTAGGAGGACTCGAGCAGACCCTGGGCCTCCTGGCGGCTCCAGCGCCGGACCAGGTTGACGGCCAGGTTGTAGGTCGGGTGGAACGAGGACACGAGGTCGGGCGGGGGTGCCACCGCGGTGCGGGCCACCAGGCCGAAGGTGGCGGCCTGGTTCCACAACACGAACGCATGGCCCACGGTGTCGATGCCTCGTCGGCCAGCCCTACCGGTCAACTGCTGGTACTCCCCCGAGGTCAGAGCCGAAGTATCGGAACCCCGGAACTTGGCGAACCGTTCGACCACCACGGTACGGGCCGGCATGTTGATGCCCAGCGCCAGGGTTTCCGTGGCGAACACCACCTTCAGCAAGCCTTCGGAGAAGCACCGCTCGACGGCCTGTCGGAACGCCGGAACCAACCCGGCGTGGTGGGGCGCCACCCCGGCCTCGAGCGCCGCAGACCACTGCCCGTACCCTAAGGTCCGCAGTTCGTCGTCGCTCAGCCGCTCGACCGAGGATTCGACCAGGGCCCGTATGCGGACCCGTTCCTCGTCGGAGGTCAGCCGCACCCCCTCGGTCACCACTTGTCGGGTGGCGTCATCGCATGCCGCCCGCGAGAAGATGAACGTGATGGCCGGCAGCATGCCGGCGTCCTTCAGGTAGTCGACCACTTCGGTGCGCCGGGGGGCGCGAAACCGCTGGTGGCTCGAACGCTTCCGCCGGTCGTCGAGTTTCAGCCCGGCCGGATTGGGGGCGCCATCGCGCAGCAGCGGCAGCACCGATACCCCGTCCCGACCCCGCTCGGCCACGGCGTAGTGGTGATGGAGGGTGACCGGGCGGTGGGTCTCGACGACCACCCGAGTGGTGCCCCGGACCGAGGTCAACCAAGCGCCGAATTCCTTGGCATTGTTGACCGTGGCCGACAGGCTGACGAAGATCACTCCAGGCGGGGTAAGGACCAGGATCTCCTCCCAAACCGAGCCCCTGTAGGGGTCCTGGAGATAGTGGACCTCGTCGAGGACGACCACATGCAGGTCATCGAGGAGCGACGACCTGGCGAACAGCATGTTGCGCAGGACCTCGGTAGTCATGACGACGATCGGAGCACTTGGATTGTGGGAGACATCGCCGGTGAGCAGACCGACCCGGTCGGCGCCGTAGCGGACACCCAATTCGGCGAACTTCTGGTTGGACAGCGCCTTGATCGGTGTCGTGTAGAAGGCTTTGCCTCCGGCCTCGAGGGCCCGGGCCACGGCGTAATCGGCCACCAAGGTCTTGCCCGAACCCGTCGGGGCACTTACGAGTACGGACTCGCCCCGGTCGATCGCGTCCATCGCCTGGTGCTGGAACTTGTCGAGGGTGAACCCGATGCTGCGTTCGAAACCCTGCCGCGGCCCCTCGTCGGACCCGGGACCCGGTCGGGCGTCGGTGGAACTCACCCAGTAGATCGTCGGAAGATCTTGCCGATGACGATCGAGAGTTCGTAGAAAAGGTAGAGCGGCACGGCCATGGCCAACATGGAGAACGGGTCGGAGCTCGGAGTGATCACACCGGACAGGACCACGATGCCGACGATGGCCCACCGCCGCCACGATCCGAGCTGCTGGGGCGACAGCACCCCGGCCAGTTCGAGCGAGACCAGCAGGACCGGGAATTCGAAGGTCACCCCGAAGGCCACCATCAGCAACGTGATGAGGCTCAGGTACTTGATCGGGTCGAGGATCTGCGTAAGGGATGGCCCGCCGATGGAGTCGAGCCACTGCAGGGCGTGGGGAAAGATCAGATAGGCGACAGCCGCTCCCAGGGTGAACAGGCCGATTGTGGCCACGATGAACGGGACGGCGTAGCGCTTCTCCTTCGGGTTGAGCCCGGGCGTGATGAATCGCCACAGCTCCCACAGCCAGATCGGAGAGGCCAGGAAGATCCCCCCGTAAGCGGCGATCTTCACCCGCAGGGCCAGACCATCGAGCGGGCCGGTCACGTAGAATCCACAGTGGGACGGCGTCACCTGGCAGTAGGGGTGCTTGAGGACATCAAGGATCCACGGGTAAGCCAGAAAAGCCACCACGGCCATGACCAAAAAGGCAGCCACCGAAATGAGCACCCGGCGCCGCAGCTCGGTCAGGTGCTCAACCAGGGTCATCGAGTCCGGGGCCGGCTTTTCCGCACGGCGCTTCAATGAGATGGCCACCGTCAGCGCGCTCCGACCCGGTCCGGGCTGGCCATGACAGTTGTCAATTCATCGAGGGGTCGTCGGGCATGGGCCCGACGCCGCCCCGCACGGCGTGGACCGTGCCCTGCGGGTCGCTGACGGTTATGCCAGGAATGGAGGCGGACTCGCCGGCAACCACCACGCCGTTGGCCTGATTGGCGCTCCCCGGGATCTGTACGCCGTCGCCAGTCGGGTCCGGTGGTCGTTCAGTGGCTGGAGGTGGCTTGTTCGCCTCGTTACTGGCATCGTGCGTATCGGCCAGCGAGTCGAGGAAGGTGAGCGGCGAACGCACAGCCTGCGAGATCTTCTCCGTGGAGGGCAGATCCGGAAAGTTGCCCCGGACGTCAGTCTCGAGTCGCTCGCGCAGCCGTCGGAAGTCGCCCCACAGGGTCCCGATCTGGCGCGCCACCTTGGGCAACTTGTCGGGACCGAGGACGATGACGGCCACCAGCAGGACGACCAGAAGCTTGGCCGGACTCAAGAAAGGCACACAGTGAGTCTACCGGGGGCGTGGGGGCATGCACGTGGGGCCGGAGGTACGGCAGGGAAGGCCTAGTCGCCAGGTGCAGCGGGATCGTTCTCACCGTGACGGGACTCACGGAGGCGTTGGACTCCAAAGAAACCGAGCAGAACCACCAACCCGAGTCCGGTCACCACCAGAGCAAACCGTATGCCCCTGGCGTGACTGATCGGCCAGACCACAGCAACGGACCGGCCCACGATGAGCGACTGCGGGATGGGCCCGAAGTACCTGCTGTCCTCTGAATCGGTGCGATTGTCACCCATCACGAAGTACTCGCCGGAAGGAACCGTGACCGGACCCGGCATGTTGAACTGCGGGTGCTGGTTGTCAGAGAGTGCCCCGGTACGGCTCGTCGGCCCCGGCGGCAACCACGGCTCCGAC
>JAYVYR010000040.1:0-4666 GCA_043784065.1 Acidimicrobiaceae bacterium | reverse complement strand
CGAGGCGGATGGCGGAGCGTGTCGCAGGCCGTGCACTTCTGGATGAGCAGCTTGTGCTGCTTGGTCCCCTCGAAGAAGAACGAATTGTCTTGGGTGATGGCCGGCCGAGGACGGAGCGGCCTCGGTGCAGGCGCCTCCGCCTTCGCAGCGGGCGCAACGGCTCCCGTGCCCGGCTTGAACTTCAGGATGCGGAACAGCATGGTGGCGACAAGTGCGCCGGACTGGTCCCGGTACTCGAGCCGGTTGGTGATGAAATGACCGACACCGAGCCCGGTCTGCTTCTCCCCCGAGATGGCGTCGATGACCGAGGTGACCTCGAGTTGGTCGCCTGGCACCAGCGGCCGCTCATAGTGCTGGTCGCAGTTGGTGGCCACCACCGACGTGAAGCCGGCTTCATCGAGGAGGACCATGACCTGGTCACTGGGCGAGTCGGCCTGAGCAGTGCCGGCGTCGCGAGCGGCGTCGGCCAGCAGGCTGGTCCGGAGGCCGCGCATGATCCATGCCTGCAACATCGTGGGAGGGGCGACGATGCCCGGAAAACCGGCGTCCTTGGCCGCCTCGTCGTCCACGTAGACCGGGTTGTGGTCGCCCATGGCCTCGACCCAGTGCGTGATCATCGGCTCGTTGACCGGGTGCCGGCCCTTGGTGGCCGGACCAGCAGCCTGATCCACGAACGACTGCAGTTTGTCGTCAAGTGCGAGTGCGTCGCTCATCGGGCGCCACGCTTCATTCCGAGACCGGCCATGGCCAGGATTTCGCGCTGGATCTCGTTTACGCCGCCTCCGAATGTGTTGATCTGGGCCTGGCGACCGGCGCGCTCGAGATCGCCGCGAAGCACCTCCCCGGGCGAACCAGGGCTGAGGTAGCCAGCTGCACCGACGATGCCGAGGAGCTTGTGGTAGATCTCGACCGTCGACTCGGTGCCGAACACCTTGACCGACGACGAATCAGCTGCGCCCAGGGTGTCGGCGGCCACAGCTGCCGTCATCCTCCAGGTCAGTAGCTTCTGAGCCTCGAGCAATGCGTAGGTGAGGGCGAGGTCCTGCTGAATCCACCCCACATCGGTCAACTCGTGCTCCACGACCCATTCCGCCACCTCGTCCCACAGCCGGAATGCCAGTGCACTTACGGCGGCGAGCCCGACACGCTCGTGGTTGAGCTGGCCGGTGATGAGCCGCCAACCACCGTGGAGCTCGCCGATCAGGGCATCCTGGGGCACTCGAACGTCGGCGTAGTAGGACGCCGTCGTGGCTACCCCACCGACAGTCACGATCGGAGTACAAGAGAAGCCAGGGGTGGACGTGGGAACCATGATGATGGAGATGCCTTTGTGCTTCGGGGCGTCGGGGTCCGTCCGACAGGCCAGCCAGACGTAGTCGGCTTGGTCTGCGCCGCTCGTGTAGATCTTGTTGCCGTTGATCAGCCACTCGTCGCCGTCGAGCACGGCACGGGTCCGGAGCGAGGCAAGGTCGGTGCCGGCTTCCGGCTCGGTGTACCCGATAGCGCAGTTGATCTCACCGGCCAGGATGCCCGAGAGGAAGAACTTCTTCTGTTGCTCGGTGCCGTGGTTGATGATCATCGGGCCCACGGTCGACAACGTCACGAAGGGGAAAGGTGCCCGGGCCCGCTGGACCTCGGTGAAGAAGATGAACTGATCGGTGGCCGGTCGACCCTGGCCGCCATACTCGACCGGCCAGCCGATGCCGAGCCAGCCGTCGGAGCCCATTTGGCGGACTGCCTTGCGGAACGTCTCGCCGCCCTCGGTCTCGAAGTCGAGCGCGTGGCGCACCTCGGGCGTGAGGAGCTTGGCGAAGTAGGCCCTGAGCTCGGCGCGCAGTGCCAGTTGGTCGGGCGTCTCTTCGAGGTGCATGCGGGTTCCTCCACTCAGCGGCCCGCCACCACGCCTTCCCAGGGGAGGGCGTGGTCAGGGGGCCGAACCACGTCGTCTGGCGTGCCACCGGGCTCCGTACCGTTGGAGGACCGGGTGCAGCTGTCCTATGATAACTGATACACGTTCTAGAAACGTCACTGGCCCCCTGGCACGGCCCCAGGCCCCCTGGGTCCGGTCGCCGCCTGCGGTCACGGGCGTTCCATCAGGGGGAATTCACATGGATCTGGCCGATATCGACCTCTGCGACCCGGGAAACTTCGTCTCGGGTGTGCCCCATGAGTGGTTCGCCCAGCTCCGCAAAGAGGCCCCGGTCTACTGGCACCCGGACCCCGACGGCTTTGCCGAGGGATTCTGGGCCGTCACCCGGTTCGAGGACTGCGTCGGTGTGAACCGCGACTACGAGCACTTCTCGTCATCGCGCAAGACGTCCCTCTTCCGCGACTTCGCCGACGACCTGATCGAACAGCAGCGGATGATGATGGTGAACATGGACCCGCCGCTCCATACCCGTTATCGGCGCCTGGTCAACAAGGGCTTCACCCCCCGCATGGTTCGCGATCTCGAAGCCAAGGTCGTCGCCTCCACTGACGCCATTCTCGACGCAGTGTGCGAACAGGGCTCGGCCGACTTCGTCGAGCAGATCAGTGCAGAACTCCCGCTCCAGGTGATCGCCGAATTGGTGGGCGTGCCCCAGGAGGATCGACATCTGGTGTTCGACTGGTCCAACCGGATGGTCGGGGCTGACGACCCCGAGTACCAGGTGAGTGCCGAAGCGGCAGGCCAGGCGGCCATGGAACTCTTCGCCTACGCCGATCAGCTGTGCGAGCAGAAGCGACTCGACCCGCATGCCGACCTGCTCAGCGTCCTGACTCAGGCAGACATGGACGGCGACAGTCTGAGCCAGCTCGAGCTTGACCTCTTCTTCATGCTGCTGGCGGTGGCCGGAAACGAGACCACGCGGAACCTCATCTCGGGCGCCATGGTGGCGTTCTTCGACCACCCGGACCAGTGGGCGCGACTTCAAGCTGACAGGTCGTTGCTCCCCTCGGCGGTCGAGGAGATGCTCCGGTACGTGTCCCCGGTCATGCACTTCCGCCGTCAGGCGTCCGCCGATGTGGTGATCGCCGACACCAAGATCTCCGAGGGCGACAAGGTCGTCTTCTGGCACATCTCAGCCAACCGGGACGAGACGGTGTTCGCCGAGCCCGACCGGTTCGATATCGGGCGGGTCGAAAACAATCACATGGCGTTCGGTGGCGGCGGACCCCACTTCTGCCTGGGCGCCAATCTGGCCCGGATGGAGATCCGGGTCATGTTCGACCGTCTCCTCGACCGGATGCCCGACATCCGTCTGGACGGTGACGTGCAGCGGCTGCGATCGAACTTCATCAACGGGGTGAAGCACATTCCGGTGGCGTTCACCCCGTCATCCCCCGTCGGCACCTAGGCCCACCAGCCCCTTGCCCATCATCGTGCACCCACCGCCGCCCGAACGTCGTGTGATCGCCCAGCTTCGCCGCTGTTCGCCTGTCCGGCCCACGACATCCAGCTGAAAGCCGATGCCAATGCGCTTCCATCAAGCAATCCAATTTCTCCCACTCGAAACCATCCGGGCGCTGACCCTGGCCTCGGACCAGATGGGCTACGACGGCGTCTACCTGTCGGACCACCTCTTCAACCCTCGGGTGCTGGAGTCGAAGTACACGTACTCGACGGCACCCGACGGCGCACCCTTCTGGGAGAAAGAGACCGAGTGGCCCGACCCGATGTGCCTGGTATCGGCTCTGTCGGCCGTCACCACCGACGTCACGTTCACCACGGGGATCTACATCGCACCAGTTCGTGACCTCATCACGGTAGCCAAGTCAGTGGGCACCGCCGCCGTCCTGTCCGACAACCGGGTGCGGCTCGGAGTCGGCGTCGGGTGGTGCAAAGAGGAGTACGTCCAGACCGGACAGGACTTCCACAATCGGGGCAAACGACTCGACGACATGATCCCGGCGCTGCGGGCGCTGTGGCAGGGGGGTTGGGTCGAGTACCACGGAAGCCATTACGACGTGCCCGAGTGCCAGATGAACCCCGCCCCTACTGAGCAGGTTCCCATCCTGTGCGGCGGCGAGTCGGCACCGGCACTTCGGCGGGCAGCCACCCTGTGCGACGGCTGGATCAACACCGGGGCAGCCTTTCCCGACGAAGCATTCGAGCAGGTGAAACGGGTACGAGATGCTCTGCACGAGGTCGGCCGAGGCGACGATGACTTCGCCATCTACCTGGCCGTCAAGGCCTTTCCCGACCTGGACCTCTACAAGAGGCTCGAGGACGCCGGGGTCACCGACCTGCTGTGCGCCCCGTGGATGTTGGCCGAGGTGAACGAGTCGGACAGCCCGGAGAAGATGCTGGCCGCCCGACTGAGCGAGGTCGAGAAGTACGCCGAGGAGTACGTCTCCAAGATGCAGTAGGTGGACCTCGGCCAGGACGGAATCCTTGTGTGCCATCGCACGCGGCACGTGTCGGGGAATCAGCGGACGGTCCCGCTCAGAGCAACTGGCATCGTGGAGATCCGAGCGGACGCCGCCCTGCACGTCGAGACTTCCGCAAGGCATGCCTCACCGGCGACGCGACGACAGTCCCACCATCGCCAGGGGGAGGCGATGGTGGGACCGGCGCGCTCTGGGCGGGACCAGGTCAGTTCGCCGCCGTTGACGTCGAGTTGGAGCTCGGGGCCTGGCTACCGGCGGGGCCAGCACCGAACCCGGAGATGGTGGTGATCACTTT
>JAYVYR010000039.1:0-15517 GCA_043784065.1 Acidimicrobiaceae bacterium | reverse complement strand
GGAGCCCCCGTGGATGGTCGACCTACGACGCCGTAGGCGAACATCTCGGTCAGGATCCGTTCGACGTCGCCATCAACGGTGGCCAGCGCCAAGTGGTGGCTGGCGACGAGATCGCCCAAGTGGTCAACCGACGAGGGCTTGAGCTGCTGCACGCCGGATCCGAGTGCGGTCGTCGGGCTATGCACGGCGCCCAGGTCGGACCGGACGAATCCGGCGAAACCCCACTGGCTGAGGACGAGTCCGAGGGCCGGGTCCTGACACTGGAAGGTACCGTCGAGGCGAGGATACGCGCACATCAGGCTGGCCACGTGGCCTTGGGTTACGGCTGCCTTGAACGGCGACAGGTAGATCTCGTGAAGTGCCCGATTCGGAACCAGTGCATTCAAGGCACCTCGATTGGTCTCCTGGCTATAGGCCACGAGGTGTTTGGCGTTGGCCATCACCCCGCGAGCCTGCATGCCTTGGATGTCGGCAAGGCCGAGTTTCGTGGTCAGCAGCGGATCCTCGCCGTAGGACTCGTCGGCCCGGCCGCTGGTCGGCACGCGATCGATGTTGAGGTTCGGACCCTGGCTGACGTCGATACCCTGTCCACGCGCCTCGGCCCCGATCACTTCGCCGTACTGCGTGGCCAGCGAAGTGTCGAAGGTTGCCCCGATGGCCAGCGGCACCGGAAGCTGCGTTACCCCTGTGTCGCCGAAGGCGAGCCCCCACGGGCCGTCAGACAAGGTGAGCGATGGGATGCAGAGGCGAGCCACCCCTGCGTTCACATTCTCATAGTTCCCCGACGTGTTCAGCACGATCTCGCCCAGCTTTTCGTCCAGGCTCATGCGCTCGAGCACCTGTTCGGCTAACCGATCCGGGGGGTGGCCCGCTGCCATGGACGCGGCCAGCCACGGGCAATTAAAGGTCGGGATCGAGGGTGTGGGAAGCCCGGTCGCTGATCCTGCGGTCGGTCCGGCGGCCGGTGGGGTGGGGACGGAGGCGGTTGCCGCTCCGACTACCGCAGAGCACGTGGTGGTTGCCACCAGCCCTATCGCGAGTGCGGCCACTAGGCGTATGGCCGCGCGCGTCGCCGGGTCGGGTGTTCGATTCACGCCCCGATCGTACGGGCCGCCGGAGTCAAGTAGGGGGCAGCAAGCGCCGTGCCCGGTGCAAATCTGAACCCCGTGTCATCAGGACGGGCCCACGAGGCCCTCAGCGATGATTACCGAATCCTCTACTGCCGCCCACTGATCCCTCACCTGCCAAGACAATCATGATCGGTACGCAGCCAAGATCGACAATCAAGGAGTCAGCCATGATCAAGAAACTCATCGCCCCCGTGCTCGTCGGAGGCGCTCTGCACGGGAGTCTTGCCGTCGGTGGGAGTGCCCAGGCCGCTACGTCGACGTCGACCGCCGCCGCAGGCGCCCACATCCCCACTCATCCCGGCCACAAGTGGTTGAAGGAGCTCCGTAAGGACATCCGCAAGCAGGCCATCGTCATCAGCGCCTCGGCCATCGGCGTGACCACCCAGGCCCAGGCCGACAAAATCACGGCAGCCCTTCCGGCACGCGTTGCCAGGATGGTGAACCGCGTTTTCTAACCGGCATTCACGCCATTTGTGAACTCCGGCCGTAGGCCGTGGGTGGGACCCCCCCATGGCCTGTCCTTGCCCCGGGAGCACCTAAGGAGATCGGGAGCGTCAGACCGAGGTCGGTCCGATCTGGATCGACGGTAGATCTTCGAGTCGCCAGCCCGACGTGTGGCATCGGTCGTCGGTGCACGACATCACCGTCAAGACGTCCGGAGTCCAGACGAAGATGGAAGCTTGGCCGTGCCGGGCGCCGAGGGCCACTCCTTCGGCCAGACTCAGGCCGCAAACGGCCACCCCGACCTCATTGTGCGGGCTGCCGAGGTCACGCCCGACGGCGGGCCAGAAGGTGACACCGGGCCTGTCGAGTTCAGCTATCAACAGCTGATTGCGGGCATGGTTGTCGGACCTCGGCAGGATCATGCTGTCGGGGTTCCAGGCGGTGATAATCATCACCGGTGCCACCTGGTCCCGGGGCCACATCCCGGTGACGCCCAGAACATCCGGCACCAATCGGAACGGAGGCCGTCCCGACGGGGCGACGTCGATGACGGCCCGTGCATACGAGGCCCAGTCCTGCTCGTCGGCCACGCGTTCAGCGGTCACCAGGTGAACGCCGGACGGTCAACCGATGAGAGATTGGCTGACCCAGAGCCGTGATGGACAACGGAAAGGTGTCTGCGGAACCAGGCGAAACCACATCGCCACTGTGGCACAGCTTGGCTCACAGGGCGATGGTCTCGCTCACCGTCCAACTTCTCCGGCTGGACGTCATGGTCTGGCTGTCCCGGTCGGGAGGTCGCCCGTCGGGTGCCTGGGCGGGCGTGAGGCGATAAGTAGGGAACGATGGCGGCTCAGCCCGGGATGATCTCGGTGCCGCGGCGCCCGGCCAGGACGTCGGGGGCATCGGATAGGCGGCCGATCCGGGCGGTGCGATCCGTGGCCTCGACGAAGCGGCAGGCAGCATCGATCTTGGGTCCCATCGAGCCGCTCTCGAACCGCTCGGCCCTCAGTTCGGTCGCGGTGACGCGTCCTAGGGGCCGTGCGTGTTCGGTTCCGAAGCCCGAGATCACTTCAGGTACGTCGGTCAGCAGCACCAGCGAGTCGGCGTCGAGCTCCCTGGCCAGGAGCGAAGCTGTGAGGTCCTTGTCGATGACAGCCTCGACGCCTCGCAGCCGCCCGTCCCCGTCGCGCACCACCGGGATGCCGCCACCGCCATCGCAGATGACCGGTGCTCCACCTTCGAGCAGCCGGCGGACCGTCGCCAGCTCGACGATCTCGAGTGGCTCAGGGGACGCCACCACCCGGCGCCAGTGCGGACCGTCGGGACGGACGACCCAGCCGAACAGTGCGGCCAATCGAAGGGCCTCCACCTCGGTGTAGACGGACCCTACGAACTTGGTCGGGTTGTGGAAGGCCTCGTCGTCGGGGGAGACGACGGTCTGGCAGATGAGGCTTGCCACCTCGCGTCCCGGAAGGGCGTTCTCGAATGCCTGGAGGAAGAAGTAGCCGATCATCCCTTGGGTCTGGGCGCCCAGGACATCGAGCGGGAACGGGTGCGTGAGGTCCGGGTCCCGAGTGCTCTCGATGGCCAGCAGGCCGACCTGCGGCCCGTTTCCGTGGGTGACGACCAGTTCGTGATCGGCGGCCAGGGGGGCGAGGGCCCGCACGGCATCTTGAGCGTGCAGCACCTGGATCTCTGCCTCGGGGATGTCGGTGCGCTCGAGTAGTGCGTTGCCGCCCACGGCCACCACCAGGCGCACCTCAGCTCCCGATCGTGGCGACCATGAGCGCCTTGATGGTGTGCAGTCTGTTTTCCGACTGGTCGAAGACGACCGACGCCGGGGACTCGAATACGTCGTCCGTCACCTCCATGGCGGACAGGCCGTGCTCGGCCAGGATCTTCTTGCCGATTGCGGTATCCGTGCTGTGCTCCGCGGGCAAGCAGTGGAGGAACCGCACATCCGGGTTCCCCGTGGCATCGAGGACAGCCCGGTTCACCTGGAAGGGGAGAAGCTCGTTGATTCGTCCGGCCCAGGCCGCGTCGGGCTCGCCCATCGAAAGCCACACATCGGTGTAGACGAAGTCGACGCCGGCGACCGCCGGCGGCACGTCCTGGAAGAGGCCGATCCGACCTCCCGACGAGTCGGCCAACCCGTACGCGATTTCCTGCACACCTCGCGACGGCAGCAGCGTGGCCGGAGCGGCGATACGGACGTCCATGCCGAGTAGCGCAGCAGTCACCAAAAGTGAGTTGGCCGTGTTGTTCCGGGCATCCCCGAGATAACAGAAGGAGATCTCTTCGACCGACTTATCCGAGTGGTCCCGCATGGTGAGGATATCGGCCAGCATCTGGGTGGGATGCCAGCGGTCGGTCAGCCCGTTCCACACGGGCACACCGGCGTGACGGGCGAGCGCTTCCACCGTCTCCTGGGCGAATCCGCGATATTCGATACCGTCGAACATCCGACCGAGCACCCGTGCCGTGTCCTGGACCGTCTCGCCTTCGCCGAGGTGGGTGTCGCCTGGACCGAAATAGGTGACGCCGGCGCCCTGATCGTGGGCGCCGACCTCGAAGGCCGACCGTGTGCGGGTCGATACCTTCTCGAAGATCAGAGCCACGTTTCGACGCTTCATGTGGCGCCGTTCCCGGTGCTCCCGCTTCTTGAGGCGCAGGTCGCCGGCCAGATCGACGAGGTGGAGGAACTCCTCCTTGGTGAGATCGCTCTCCTTGCACAGGCTCCGACCGTGGAGGTCTACCGTCATCGCTGTCCCACGGCCGGCGTGCCGGACTCGCGCACGATCGGGCAGGTCATGCACCGCGGGCCGCCCCGGCCTCGGCCCAGCTCGCCGCCCTCGATGGTCACAACCTCGATACCGTGCTTACGGAGCATGGTGTTCGTTGCCACGTTGCGGTCGTAGCCCAGCACGACACCAGGCGCAACGGCCAGGTAGTTCGTCCCGTCGTCCCACTGCTCGCGCTCAGCTGCCCGGACATCTTCGTCTGTGGTCAACACGGTGACCCGGTCGACGTCGAGAATCGTCGCCAAGGTCCCCCACAGGTCGTCATTGAGGGTGACGACTAACTGTCCGGGTTCGTCACCGGATTCCACTGTCCAGCTGCGGAGGTCCCGGTCGAAGAACGGGTACAGCACGAACGTGTCGTGGTCGACCATCGACATCACCGTGTCGAGGTGCATGAACGCGTGGCTGTGTGGGAGCTCGATGGCCACCACCCGTGTGGCTTGACCTGAAGCGAACAGTTCCCGGGCCACGGCCTCGACCGCCATCGGCGTGGTCCGCTCGCCCATTCCGACAAGCACGGCCCCGTGGCCGATGACGTGGACGTCCCCGCCCTCCAATGTGGCCGGGCCCAGGTTGTGGTCGTCCCCGCCGTAATAGGTGACAAAGTCTCGATCGGCGAACATCGGGTGGTAGTTGTAGATGGCCCGAGTATGGAGGGACTCCCGTTGCCGGGCCGGCATCGCCATCGGGTTGATGGTCACCCCTCCGTAGATCCAACACGAGTTGTCGCGTTGGAACAGGTGGTTGGGCAAGGGCGTGAGGACGAAATCATCGGCCCTCAGCGTCTCCCACGTCAGGCTGTTGGCCCGGAGGGGCTGGAGATCGGCCTTGATCACCCCGCCCACCAGGAATTCGGCCAGGGCGGCCCCGTCGAGATCTTCGAACATCTGTCGCACCGGATTCACCAGCGACCAACCGAGCATCTCCGGTGTGCAGAGCCGGTCGAGCACATAGGCCCGCCCGTCGGGCAACTCGAGGATCTCGGCCAGCAGTTGGCCGTAGTAATGGACCTTGACCCCTTTGTCCCTCAGGGCCTGGGCGAACCCGTCGTGCTCGACCTTGGCCTTGGCCGCCCACATGACATCGTCGAACAGGAGGCCGGAGATGTTCTCGGGGGTGAGGCGGGACAGCTCGAGCCCGGGGCGGTGGATGATGGCCTCGTGGAGGACACCGATCTCGGAGTTGACGCTGAACGGCATGTGATTCCTTCGGTTGTGGTCGTGCGCGGGTCAGACGGACGGTGCGGAACGTTGGATGAGGTCAGACGGGTGCGACGTGGTCGATCGACAGCTCTTCGGGCGGAAGATCAACAGGTTCGGCGGTCTCACCCAGGCGCTGGCGTCGGGCATTGAGAAAGGCGTAGATGACGAGTCCGGCCAGTATCACCACGAGTGCCTGATAGACGACCTGGTAGCCGGCGGCGAACGTCACCCACATGGAGAAGAGGACGCTGGCCCCGGCGACGGACAGGTCACGGGCCAGCTGCCAGCCCTGCACCTTGCGGCGCCGGCCTACCAGGAAAGTCAACTGTGCGATGGCCGAGAAGAAGTACGGAATCGCCACCGTCACCACCGTGAGGTCGACCAGGTAGGTGAAGACCGTCAGCCCGGATGTCGTGGTGTAGCGCCACAGCATGAGAAGTGACGGAAGTGCCGTGCCGACCAGGATGCCGAACCAGGCGGTGCCCTTGGCATCGGTCCAGGCGAAAGGTCGCGGAAAGAGGTCATCCTGGGCTACGGCCCGGGACGTCTCGGTCACGATGAGCGTCCAGCCGTTGAGCGCCCCGATGCCGGACACAACGGCGACAGCGGCGATGAACTTGCCGGCCCAGCCCGCCCCGTTGAAGATGGTCTGGAAGGCGTTGACGAACGGTGCACCGTTGTTGAGCAACGCGTGGTGGGGCACCAGGCCCATCACCGCCGCTGTCACCAGGACGTAGAGGACGGCGCTGAGGCCCGTGCCGAGCAACGAAGCCCGACCGACGTTGACCCGGGGGTTCTCCACCCGTTTGGCCGTCATGGCCGCTGCCTCGACGCCGATGAAGGAGAACAGGGCTACTCCGGCAGCGATGCCGATTCCGCTGTAGAGGCTCCCCCCCGATCCGTTGAACGGTCCGAAGTTGGCTTTCTCGACAAAGAACCATCCGACCACGCCAACGAACAGCAGAGGGAGGAACTTGAGTACGACGGTGACATTCTGGAACCATGACATCTGGCGGATCCCCACCAGATTGACGATGGCTGGCACCCACAACCCAACCATGGCGATGCCCCAGTTCTCTAGGCCGGTGATGTGGTTGAAGCCGAAGAGAGCGTCGACATAGAACACCCAGGACGACACGATGGCGGCATTGCCGGCCCAGGCCTGGATCCAGTAGCACCAGCCCACCAGGTAGCCCGCGAAATCTCCGAACTCATGCCTCGAGTAGGCGTAGAGCCCTCCATCGCTGTTGGGGATCCGCTTGGTCAGCTGGCCGAACAGGATGGCAAGCAGCATCGCGCCTAAGGCAATGACTCCGAGCACCACGATCCCCATTGTGCCGGCACCTGCGATCACCGCTGGGGCGGTGAAGATGCCCGTTCCGACGATGCTTCCGATCACCAGACCGGTGGCCGACGTGAGGCCGAGGGCGTGGGCCTTCTCCCGGTTGCGGGGCGAGAGGGGTGGATTGTCCGTCTCCGCCTTGCTGGACTTCGGGGGTTGGGTCAACATGGACATGGCGACTCCTTGGCATCAGCGCGGTAGTCCCGTTGGGACGGGTTCGCCCCGTTTCAGTGTGCTGACGCGGAGAAGTGGTCGCAAGAGGCTAAGTACCCTTCGATCTCGGCCCTTCGATGACCAATGGGTGACAGTCCGACCGCCGGGTGAACACCAGGTGACACAACGGGCGAGTCCCGCGTGTCGGTTACCGGAAGGTGGCGACCACGGGCAGGTGCTTGACCCCGCCGACAAAGTTGGCTTGGGCCCACTCCGGATCGCCGGCCACCTCTATGGTGTCGACGGCGGCCAGCAGCCTCGGCAGAATCGTCCGTAACTCCCGACGGGCGAAGGTCGAGCCCAGACAAAAATGCTCACCCCCACCGAAAGCGATCATCCGGTTGGCATTGGTGCGGGCCACGTCGAATGCCATGGGCTGGTCGAACATCCGCTGGTCCCGGTTGGCCGACGGATAGGAGAGCAGCAGACGGTCACCCTCGGGAATCTCTATTCCCGACAGGATGGCCGGCCGGGTCAGGTAGCGGAGGAAGTGGCGGACCGGCGACGTCCATCGGATCATCTCATCGACTGCGTTGTTCACCAGGTCAGGACTCGCCTGGAGGAGTGCGACCTGGTCCGGCTGACGCAGCAGCGCCTCGAGCCCGCCGGACAGTGCGAACGACGTGGTGTCGTGTCCGGCGGTGGCGACGATCGTGTAATACCAGAATCGGGCATTGCTCTCCATCGGACAGCCGTTCACCTCACTGGTGGCGATGACGGTGGCCAGATCGTCGGTCGGGTGGACCTTGCGGTCCTCGGTGACGCCATCGAAGTAGGACTGGAACTGGGCGATGGTGTCGGTCAACAGTGCCATCGGGTCACTCAGGTCGCCGAGATATTCGGGATCTGCCGCCCCGAATATCCCTTGGGTCAGCTTGAGCATGGTCGGCTCATCCTCTTGAGGGATGCCGAAGATGCCCATGATGACCCTCAAGGTGTAGGGCACGGCGATGTCCTGGGCGAAGTCACACGACCCGTCCATCTGGCGGAACTTGTCCACGAATTCGTCGGCGATCGCCTCGATCGAGGCCTGGCGCTTGGCGACGGCACGGGGGCGGAACCAGTCGTTGGCAACGTTGCGGTGGTCGCGGTGCTCGTCGGCGTCCATGTGAATGAGGGTCTCGCCTTCGATCCCGATGGAGTTCAGGAACTCCATCTGGGCGTCGGGCCCGAGGATCGAATTGCGGGTGTTGAGGAAGTGCTCGTTGTCCCGTGATACGGCGAACACGTCTTCATGGCGCGTGACGGCCCAGAATGGGGTGTAGCCCTCAATTTCGACCCGCAACACCGGGTCGACCTGGCGGAGCTCAGCTGCCGCGGCGTGCCATGCCCCTTGATCGACGTAGAGGGTCGGGTCGATGAAGATGCTGCCCCGGGTATCCGTCTCGGTCATCGCTGCTCCTGACTCGTATGTCGCTCGATCGTGGTGCGGACTGGCGGACCGGTCCGTCAGGCCAGATGCTATCCAGTGTCTGGGAGGTTGCTCAGACGGTCACATAGGCGGCGTGGAACCCGTAGGGGACCCGGACCGGCAGGTGCACTTCGGCCACTGGCCCGCGGGCCACGTCGAGAGCGTCGAGGACCACCAGGTCGGACCGGTCGGTGGCGGCGTCGTACACGAAGGCCATGACCCAACCCTCTCCTTCGCCCGGGCCGCCCGGCACGAACAGCCACTCACCGCTGTGGCGGCCGGGCCCGGGCACCCATCGGTCGAGCTGCCCGGTAGTCATGTCGATGTGCTGACATCCGCTGAACGAGACCTCACCGGGACGCGACGTCAGCTCAGCCAACCAGGCGTGCCGCCACGTCGTGCCCCGGTGACGAGGGTCGATGGTGGGCAGGTCAGCCGGGGGTACGTCGATCACTTCGTCGTGGAACGTCAGCCTGGACCCTGTGGTCCCGATCGTCCACCGGTGTCTGGTCGAGGCACTGGCCAGACCTGCCTGTGCGAACGTGGAGTCGAGCCGACAGACGTCGAGCACGATCGACCCGCCCCGTCGGGTGGCATTGACGGTGTGGTAGACGTAGCACGGCTCGATATCGACCCATCGGATCGCTGAGGTCGGGCCACCGATCGGCATGACTCCGATGCGGGCGCCGGCTGACGGGTTCCAACGGTAGGGAACGGCCTCGGATGCCGGTTCGGTGACCATCCTTATGGCCCCCTGCATGTCGAACACGACCGGAAGATCGAGGAAGATGACATCCTGCTCGGTGATGGCGAAGTCATGCATCATTACTGACCGGGGCAGTACGACCGGCTGATTGCTCATGAGGGTGCCCGACGCGTCGTGGACCCGGTATTCGAGGAATGGTTCGGTGAATCCGTAGCCGAAGGAGTGCATCCGGCCGGTGGTCGGGTCGATCTTGGGGTGGGCGGTCATGTTGTTATTGGTTCCGCTGTGGGTCGGCGCCGGTCCGATCGTCGAAAGGTCAGACGGATCGAGAAGGTAGGGCGCGCCGACCTCGCCGAGGGAGAGCATGCGTCCGGCGTGTTCGACTACCGAGACATTGGACAGGGTCGCCGACCCTCCTGGTGCACCCGAGGCACCTAGTCCGCCGCCGTTGTCGTACAGGCCGGTGCGGACGTAACGGTTGCGATACCAGGAGGCCGAGCCGGCGTCGAGGCGCACCCCGTGCACCATGCCGTCCCCGAGGAACCAGTGCGGCGAGGTTCTACGCAGTGGGTTGGAGCCGTTGCGCACGTAGAGGCCGGTGAGCGCGATGGGCAGTGCTCCTGTGACGGGCAGTCGGGAGGTCGTCGTTTCCACCGACACCGGCCCGTAATTGCCTTCGAGCCACCAGCGCGATGCACTCAGGTCGGGAGGTGCCGTGGTTGCCGGCGACGCCCATGAAGCAGGCCTCGATGAGGTTGTCGATGACCCGCATGCGGCCAGGACGGCACCGCCGGTGACTCCCACCATGCCGAGAGCCAGGCTCCCGAGCGCCCCCTGACGCAGGAGGTCCCGCCTGCTGATCCGATCCCCCGGCCTATCCCCCATGAGCTTCATTGTGCCATGAGGGCCGCCTATCGGGTCGTCTGGAGCTTCGATGCTGCGCTCGAGCAGACTTCGCGTCGGCATGACCCCCTTCAGGCGCGTCGGCGCGGCTCGGAGTGGTCCCAGTCGGCCAGCAGTGTGCGCAGTGCCGTCAGCAGGATGAGGGGCTGGTCGAGCATGGCATGGTGCCCGGCCTCGGGGATCTCGATGACAGGGGTGACACGACCGAGCTCCTCGTACATGAATCGGCCGATATCCGGGGTGACGAGACCATACTCGGAGCGCAGCAGAGCAAAACGGCACCGCACCCGGGACAGGTAGGGGAGAGCCACACTGCGCATGCCGCCGCCGAACTGGGCGAAGACGTCCCGGTCGAACTTCCATTTGAGCCCGCCGTCGGTCGGCCGGACCGAGTGGTGGGCGACGTGGTCCATGACGTAGTCGAGGTAGTGGTCCTGCGCCGGCACCGTGCGGAAGTGGGCGATGGCTTCTTCCATTGTCGGGTAGACCCGGGGCTGGCCGAACGCCTCCTTGAGCCGGTAGGAGGCGATCTCGGGGTCGGGCTCGGTAACGGGCGAGTCGCATACGATGGCCCCACTTACCGCGTCGCCATGGCGGGCCGCGGTCCCGATGGTCACGAAGCCGCCCATCGAGTGGCCGACCACCACAGGAGGTCCGGCGATGTCACCAGCGCTGGCTACGGCCATGACTTCGTCGGTCCACTGTTCGAGCGAGTAGGAGGACCGGTGGCCGCTGTCGCCGTGGCCCGACAGGTCGACGCACACCACCCTAAATTCGTCTGCGAAGGCGGCGGCCACGTGGGTCCACCAGTGGGCATGGGCCCCGCCACCGTGGACGAAGACCAGGCCTCGGGTTCCTGGCGTGCCGAAGGTCAGCGCGTGAATGGGGCAGCCGGCCACTTCGACCACGAGGTCTCTCCGGGGCACGGCTAGCGAGCGGTTGAACCACCTGGGGGCGTCGGGCAGTGCGGTGTAGGTCATCGATGGTGCTCGTTGATGGCGTCTGCCGTCAGGGTCTGGACGAGGGCCACACCGGTCTCGTGCCGTGGGCGCAGCACGCCGGGACGGGCCAGCCCCGAGGCCAGATTGCGCTGGACCGCCTCGCAGATCACCCGGTCCTCGTCCAGGATGGTCACTGAGCTGGCCACCGCCGCTTCGGCCTCCACTGCCGGGGTGCCCGGGGCGAAGCAGAAGGTGTACTCGACCCGGGTCGAGGTCGGTCCGGTCGGCCAGTAGCTCTCGATGCACATGCCCGATGGATAGAGATTGAGGGCGAATCCCGGGAATCGCCACAACCAGGCCCCAACCGTCACCGATCCGTCACGGGTGGGGGCGTTGTGCACCGTTGCCGCACCATCGATCTCGACGTCATAACGGGCGGCATCGACGGTGCGGTTGAGGCCGGGATGCACGAGAGGAATGTGGTAGCCCTCCTGGTAATTTTCGGCGTAGACCTTCCAGTTGGCCGCCAGGTCGTGGCGCGAGCTGTGGGTCACTTGGAAGGACTCCAAGGGAAAGGTCGCGCAGTGCTCGGTTACCGACCCGAGCCACACGTCGAGGTCCGGTTCAATCGGATCGAGGGCGACGAAGAGCAACCCCCGCCAAGCGGCCACGTGGGCCGGCAGCAAGGAGAAGTCCGCGGCGGCGACTTCGGCACCGAAGTCACGGGCCGAAGCGAGCCGGCCGTCCAGTGCGTAGGCCCAGCTGTGGTAGCGGCAGACGAGGCGACCGCACGTCCCGGATCCTTCGTCGACCAGTGGGCTGGCTCGGTGCCTGCATACGTTCTGAAACGCTCGCAGCACACCGTCATCATTGGCCACCATCAACGGGTACCCTGCCACCCAGGTCGATACGTAGGCTCCCGGGGCAGTGAGTTGGTCGACCGCGCCGATCGCCGTCCACTGACGGGCGAAAATGGCCCGGCGCTCGGCTTCGTACCGGTCGGGGTCGGAGTAGGTACGGGCCTCGGGAACGGCACTGGCGTCAGTTGTCACGGCCGATCCCTTTCTGGCGCTCGTTCGGTGCTGCTCGTCATCATGCCAGTCGTCCAGTAGTCCCGTCGCCGGTGCTTGGGACGCGAGGGGGTGCTAGAGAGGTCGGTGTGATCACGACCGAACGCCACGGCCCGGTGACTCTTGTCATCCTCGACCGGCCCGCGTCCCGCAACGCTCTGACCGGAGCCATGGTCGCTGCCCTCGCTGACGCGCTAGTCGACGCCGACAACGATCCCGACGTGGCCGCAGCGGTGCTCACCGGACGGGATCCGGCCTTCTGTGCCGGTCTTGACCTCAAGGACCTGGCCAAGACGTATGGCGACTTGGCAGCCGCCCCACGGTCCCAAGGGGCGGACGGCCGGGCACTCGTTCGACGGGGCCTCATCCCGGCCACCACCATTCCGGTCATCGGCGCCATCAACGGCCCGGCCGTCACGGGCGGTCTGGAGTTGGCTCTCGGTTGCGACTTCCTGATCGCCTCGGAACGGGCCACCTTCGCCGACACGCATGCCCGGGTCGGCGTCCTGCCTGCCGGAGGGATGACGATCCGATTGCCCCGGCTGATCGGAGTCAATCGTGCCCGCCAGATGTCCCTGACCGGTAACTTCGTCGACGCCACGACGGCGAGATCGTGGGGTCTGGTCAACGAGGTGGTGCCCCACATCCACTTGCTGGACCGTGCCCTCGAGCTGAGTCGGGACATCGCTGAGTCGGATCCCGCCGCCATCGGCGAACTCCGTTCGATGTACGAGGCGCTGGCCCACCGAGGCGACGCCGATTCCTACGATGAGGAGGCCCGCTGGTCGCGCCGGTGGATGAAGGAGCGGTTCGACCCGGCTGCGTTCCGGGTACGGCGGGACGGGATCATCTCACGGGGTTCGGACCAGCACTAGTGCCTGTCAGGTGGGCCCGTAGCCGGCGCCCTTGAGCATCCGCCGGAGGTCGACGATCTGCTGGGTGTCGATGTCGTGCCCTCGAGGCGCGTCGAAGGTCTCGCTCTCCTCGCCCAGGGTCACACGGAACCGTCCGTCATGGGCTTCTTCGACGTCGGCCACCGCCTGCAGCAACGACAGCACGTCGTGCCACTGGATATTGTGACTGGTCGGGTGGGTGAAGAGCTTCTCCACTGTCTTTCGGTGATGTGCATCCAACTTGGTCCCGTCGGGCATTGCGGTCCTCCATCGTGCCGGCACCTTGCCGGACTCCCATCGTACGACCGGGGGGTGGGGTTCGAAAAGGGACGTTCGTCACTCTTCGTGAGTTCGCGACGAGCCCAGCGCGTGCCACCATGGCTCCCGTGACCGAGGCCTCCGAAAACAAAGAACGGATCCAGCACTTCTGGGCTGCGCTGTACGCTCGCGACTGGGACGGCATCGCATCGTTCTTCACCGAGAGGAGCGAGTACACCGATGTGCCCTCACCACCCGACGACATCGCGCGCGGACCGGATCAGGTGGTGGCTCGCCTGCGCCTCGGCCTCGACAAGATCTCCGGGTACGAGCACGAGCTCCGGCTGATGGTGGCCGAAGGCGACACGGTGGTTACCGAGCATGCCGAGACCTGGCAGTGGCACACCGGCGAGGTCGTCACCTTGCCATTCGTCTCCGTGCAGGAGCTGAGCGAGGGCTCAATCATCCGGTGGTGGGACTACTGGGACCTCGCCACCCTGATGAATGCCGCGCCGTCCTGGTGGATCGAGGACATCGCCAAGGGCTATAGCTGACGTCTGCCTGCTGATCGGTCGGCGAACCTTCAGCGGGCGGCCTCCCACTCGGCCAAGTGCTCGGCCTCTTGGCCAACGGTTGTCTCGTCGCCGTGCCCGGTCAATACCCGTGTGGTGGCAGGAAGCACCAGCAGGCGGTCTCGGATCGAGTCCACGATGGTCCCGTAGTCCGAAAAGCTCCGACCGGTGGCTCCGGGGCCTCCGTTAAACAGGGTGTCTCCAGTGAACACGATCCCATTGGCGGCGTCGTAGAGGCACACACCACCCGGCGAATGGCCCGGGGTGGCCAGGATGGTGAGCGTTACGTTGCCCACGCTGATGACCTGCCCGTCCGACAGCTCGGCGTCCGGGGCCCGCCCGGGGTGCACGACGTCCCACAACATCCGGTCGGACGGGTGGAGCCACACCGGCGCACCGAGGGCGTCGGAAAGGTCTACCGCCGCATTGATGTGGTCGTTGTGCCCGTGCGTGGCGATGATCGCCAGGCAGTTCCGGGCGCCCACCGCTTCGATGACAGGCCGAGGGTCGTGGGCCGCATCCACCACTAAGACCTCGTGGTCGTCACCCACTATCCACATGTTGTTCTCGACGTCGAAGTCGGCGCCGTCGAGCGAAAAGAGCCCTGAGGTCACGACCCGCTCCACCATCAGATCACCACGACCGAACGCAGCACTTCACCGCGCTCCATACGGTGAAATGCCTCTTCGACATCGCCGAGGCCGATGGTTTCGCTGACGAACCGGTCGAGGTCGAGCCGGCCTTGCAGGTAGAGGTCGACCAGCAGGGGGAAGTCGCGGCTGGGCAGGCAGTCTCCGTACCACGAAGGCTTGAGGCAGCCGCCTCGGCCAAAGAAATCGATCATAGACAGGTCGATGCGCATGTCGGGAGTGGGCACGCCGACCTGGACCACGGTGCCGGCCAGGTCCCGGGCGTAGAACGCCTGCTCCAGCACCTTCGGATTCCCGACCGCCTCGATGCAGACGTCCGCGCCGTTCCCGCCGGTGAGGGCCTGGACGGCGGCCACCACGTCCGCAGTCGAGGCATCGACCCCGTGGGTGGCACCGAACTCCTTGGCGAGCACGATTTTCCGGGGGTCGAGATCGACGGCGATGATTGTCGACGCCCCGGCCAATTTCGCTCCGGCGATAGCCGCGCATCCGACGCCACCGCAGCCGAATACGGCCACCGAGTCACCCATGCCCACTTCACCGGTCAGCATCGCCGATCCGAGCCCGGCCATCACTCCGCAGCCGAGGAGTCCGACCGCCTCGGGCCGGGCCGCCGGGTCGACCTTGGTGCACTGTCCGGCTGCCACAAGTGTCTTTTCGGCGAAGGCCCCGATCCCGAGAGCGGGGGAGAGCGGGGTGCCGTCGGTCAGCGTCATCTTCTGGGTGGCGTTGTGGGTGGCGAAGCAGTACTGCGGTCGGCCTCGGCGACACGAACGGCAGTCGCCGCACACAGCCCGCCAGTTGAGGACCACAAAATCGCCGGGGGCCACGGAGGTGACGTCGGAACCTACGGCCTCGACCACCCCGGCCGCTTCGTGGCCGAGCAGGAACGGGAACTCGTCGTTGATCCCGCCCTCCCGGTAATGGAGATCGGTGTGACACACTCCGCAGGCCTGGATACGTACCACCGCTTCGCCC
>JAYVYR010000038.1:0-10310 GCA_043784065.1 Acidimicrobiaceae bacterium | reverse complement strand
CTAGCCACGGGACTGCCTACACCACCACCCCAGGCCTGCCATGGACGACGCTTCCGGTGTTGCCGGCGGGGACCACGGTGGTTGTCGCCGGACCGACTGGCACTGATAGCACGCTGATCCCCACGGAGTCGACGCTGACTGTCGATGCGTAGGCCTCGGGGGAATGGACACGCCGCCAAGTGCTGGCCGTTCCCATCCAGTATCGGAGCACCGCGGCAGGGGGCGGAAGCTCGGGCTGAACCACTGCGCTGGGGCCGGAGCGCTGGAAAGGTGCGACAGCGATGGCAGTGCACGACGGCGACGTGGCCGCCGGGAGTGAGCAGTGCGACAGGGCTCGTTGCCCTGCGAACTGGGGAGGTAACGTCTCGACGTCAGCCCCAACCGCGGGGCCCAGGAGACCGCCCGTGCACTACGTCACCGACAACTGGTCGTTCGACCCCTTCCTCCTCATCGTGGTGGCAGTCGTCGTGGCCCACGAGATCGGGCTGGCCCGGCTCCGGTTGCGGTCGGTCCCGGCCCGCAATCGTCGCCGCCGGATCCACTCGCTTGTCTTCTACGGCGGCCTAGGACTGCTGCTGGTCGCTGTCGAATCTCCAATCGACTACTGGGCCAGCAGGTATTTCTTCGTCCACATGGCCGAGCACCTGCTCATCGCCTTCTACGCGCCGATCCTCATCGTGGTAGGCGCTCCCTGGGTCCCGCTGCTGTTCGCCCTGCCGGTGGGAGCCCGACGCAAGGTCGGCCGGTTCTTCCTGCTCGGCGCCTGGGCTCGCGCCCTGCGGGCCGTTGGACAGGGGCTGAGGAACCCGTGGTTCGCCCTTCTGTCGTTCAACGCGGTGATGCTGATCTGGCACGCACCCGCCCTGTTCGACTGGTCGGAGCGGAACCAGGCCGCCCACATCTGGCTGATGCACGGCAGCTTCTTCATCACCGGCGTGCTGTTCTGGCTCCAGATCATTCCGTCCCACCCGATGCGCCCGCAGACCAGCCCGATCTGGCAGGCCGGCGCCATCATCTCGACCAACGTGGTGATGTTCCTACTAGCCATGGCGTTGAGCATCTTCACCACAACGAGTTGGTACCCGACGTATGCACATCTACCCGGGGTCACGCTGGCACCCTTCGCCGGCCAGCAGATCGGTGCGGCAATTCTCTGGGTGTGCGGTGACTTCTGGGCCGTGCCGGCACTGGTGGTGGTGTTCAAGCGGGCTATCGACGCCGACGGGTCGGTATCCAACGCGCTCGACCGCCTGACCGGTAGGGGTCCCGCTCCGACACCCGAAGAGTTCCGCAGTCCCAAGGCGAAGACCGGAGGCGTCGGCTGAGCCGTCCGCAGACGTCTGTCCCGACGAGTCCGGCGCAGCTTGCGGGTGGTGGAGCGGAAGAACTTGACCGCGTGGTTGTTCAGACCTAGCTTGCCCCTCAGGCGGGGCCGCCAGCTCCGCCTGCACACCGAATCACCGCTGCTAGCCAACAACAGGCTACGGTACTCATCTGTTCACTGAAAAGTTTCCGTAGGCGATCGGCTGTATCGATCAGGGCGACGTAATGTTGGGGAGGATGCCATGTCATTCGGAGGACGGCTGACCACATTCATCGTGCTGCTTGCCGCCGCGGTGGTGCTCGTTATCTACACAGTGGGCACCTATCTGATGCCGCAGTCGGGTGTCGTCGACTTCACTTCGGCCCAGCCGCCCGGAGCGCCGGTCAACCTGACTGTGCAGACGTTCGGGCAGATCGGCTTCGGGCCCCATCCCACCTGGGTCTCCTATATGGTCCAGGCACCGGACGGTCAGTGGATCCATGACACGGCGTGGAAGGTACCGGCCCACACGACGATCAACATGACGATCCACCAGTACGACTCGGGCAGCGCGCTCCGCAACCAGAACTGGGGCCAGGTCCACGGAGTTGCTGGGGGGGTCGAGGTCCTGAACGGGCAGCCGATTTCGTTCTACGACTCCAACAGCGGCAACGGGGTCGGCCACACGTTCGCCATACCGACGCTGGGGATCAGTGTCCCATTGGTTGGCGTCTCCTCCACGGCCAGCAACATCTGCAGCCTTGCACCCTGCGACTCCAGCAGCGTGAGCAACACTATCAAGGTGTCGTTCACGACCCCTGGCCCGGGTGAATACCCCTGGCAGTGCTTCGTGCCCTGCGGACTGGGCTACCTGTTCGGAAACGGGGGACCGATGAGCAACGCCAACTACATGGGTGGCTTCCTGGACGTGACGGCATGAGCGACACCGCCCCGGTCGACACCGCCGAAGGTTCGCCCATCGCTCCCACCGTGGGGACCGCAGAGCCACGCCACTTCGTCCGGATGGTCGCCATCTGGCTGGTGCTGTCGGCCATCGCCGTCGTGGCCTTCTACTTCCTCGTCGGGCCCCACGTACCGCCGGGCACGATGAGCTCGACGGCGGAGCAGAACCAATCCGACTTCAACATCCTGATGGTGATCGCACTACCGGTACTCATCGGTGTCTGGGTGTACCTCGGGTATTCGATGGTCACGTGGCGGGCATCGAGGGCCGCCGACCCCGTCGGTGGAGAGGTGGCGCGGGGCCATCTGGGCGTGCAGGCAGGCTGGATCGCGATCACGTCGGTCATCGTGGTCCTTCTGGCAGGGTTCGGGACTGTCGAATTGGTCGCCAACAACGGATCCGGCGGTGGCGAGGGCCCCAACCCGGTGTGGACCCCGACTTCGGCCCACATCCTGCCCGTCCAGGTCATCGGCCAGCAGTGGAAGTTCACCTACCGCTACCCGACGTTCGGCGGTTTCGAGTCCCAGCAGCTACTGCTGCCGGCCGATACCACCATCGCCTTCCACGTCACCTCGCTCGACGTGATCCACAGTTTCTGGGCGTACCAGCTCAGCGTCAAGGCCGACGCCAACCCGCAGGTCGACAACATCGCTTTCACCTCCACACGGGCCACCGGTGCCTTCACCGTCCGGTGCAGCGAGCTCTGCGGCCTGTGGCACGGGGCCATGTACAACTATGGCAAGGTGGTCACTAAGGACCAGTTCGAGAGTTGGGCGAAGGCGACCGAGCTGGCCAATGCCTCAAACACGAAGCTGCTCCCGCCCTTCGCATGGACCTACGTGCCCGACGCCAACGGTGCCGGTGGTGGCTATTACAACGACACGGTCGTGCCCTACAGCCCTTCCGAGATCTATGGAGCAAAGCAGCCGGCCTCGTGAACGTCCACCTGATGCAGATGAACAGAACCACTACAGCGGAGGTCGCCCGATGACCGTCATCGCCGAACGCGACACCGAGGTCGTCTATCCCGACCCGACTCCGCCGGCCTCCGGCTGGTTCCAGAATCTCCCGGCTCGCCCTGGCTGGCTGAGCCAACATTTGGGCACGGCCATCATCGGCGCCGTCCTCGGATACCTGCTCGGACACTGGCTCGGAAACATGGTGGCCAGCGGATATACCTACGTGGCCAACTCGGGTGTCAACGCGATCGCCAACACCGGTGCGCTCGTCCTCGGGGCACTCGGATGGATGTTCGGCATCGGTGTCCTGAACTACCCGTTGGCCAAGCTCATCGGCAAACAACCGTCACCGGAGACGGAGACCACCAGTTGGACCAAGTACTTCCGATATACCGCTGACCACAAGGTCGTGGGAATGCAGTACGTGATAGGCGTGCTGATGTTCCTCTTCACCGGTGGGCTTCTGGCAATGGCCATCCGCACCGAACTCCTCACGCCGACCAGCCACGTCTTCGGCCCCGGCACCTACATCGCCATCGTCAGCGAGCACGGAACCATCATGATGATGATGGCCACTTCCGTGGTCGTGGGACCGCTGGGGAATTGGCTCGTCCCGCTGATGATCGGTGCCCGCCGGACGGCCTTTCCCCGCATCGAGGCATTCAGCTTCTGGGTCTTCAGCGCCGGTTATCTCGTAATCCTCACCGCCTTCCCTTACGGGGGGTTCCCGACCGGATGGACAGGCTACGCCCCGCTCCAGACCCAGGCGGGTGGCGGCATCATCTCCTACCTCGTCGGCTTCGCCCTCATCGGCCTGGGCATGATGGCTGCTGGATTCAACCTGGCTGTCACCATCGTCAACTACCGGGCACCGGGCATGACCTGGAGCCGGGTGCCGATCTTCGTGTGGTCGATCCTGGCCACCTGCGCCTTGCTGACCCTGGCCACTCCGACCCTGGTCGCTGCCGGCCTCTTCGGAATCCTCGACCACACTGCCCAGACCGCGTTCTACGTGACGGAGCATGGCGGCAGCTCATACCTGTGGCAGAACCTCTTCTGGTTCTTCGGCCACCCCGAGGTCTACATCATGGCGCTGCCCGGATTCGGCATCGTCGCCGAAATCCTGCCGGTGTTCACCCGTAAGCCGCTGTTCGCCTACAAGGTAGCGGCGGCCGGGATGATCGGTGTGGCCCTGCTGTCGTTCTTCGTGTGGCAGCACCATCTCTTCCAGAGCGGCATCAACCCGGACATGCGTCCGCTGTTCATGCTGACGACAGAGTTGATCTCCATTCCGACAGGGTTCATCTTCCTGGTCGGCATGGGGACGCTGTACAAGGCGAAGATCCGCTTCGAGGTTCCGATGCTGTTCGCACTGGCCGTCTTCTTCAACTTCCTGATCGGCGGGGTGACCGGTGTGTTCCTGTCCGACGTTCCGGTCAACGTGACCGTGCACGGGGGGTTCTTCGTCCTGTCCCACTTCCACTACACGATCATGGGCGGGCTCATCTTCGCCTTCTTTGGAGGCCTCTACTTCTGGTTACCGAAGATGACCGGCAAGACCATGAACAAGAAGTTGGGCCAGATCCACTTTTTGGGGATGTTCGTCTTCTTCAACCTGACGTTCTTCCCCATGTTCCTGATCGGTCTTCTCGGCCAGCCCCGACGGGTGTTCGAATACCAGCAGAACCTGCAGACGCTGAACGACTTCTCGTCGATCAGTGCGTTCTTCCTCGGTGCCTCGTTCCTGGTGTTCATCGCCAACTTCGTGTGGTCGATCTTCATCAAGCCGACGCCGTCCCCGGCTAACCCGTGGGATTCCCTCGGCCTCGAATGGCAGACGGCCAACCCGGTGCCGTATTACAACTTTGAACGGATCCCGGTGGTCCTCAACGACCCGTACCACTACAGCGAGCACGATGCCCAGGCTGTGGCCGATTTGGGTGACCCTGTACTGGTGGGCGTCACCGCGCCTGCCGCTGCCGACGGCCCCCCGGACACCGACCTGGTCCAGCCCGAAACGCCGACCGAGTGAGTGGAGACGAGACTGTGACCGACATCACCTCCGCCCCGGAAAGCACGACCGTCTACTCCGATACCCCGGAGGAGCGCGAGTTCGAGTTACGAGCCGCCATCGGTTCCTACTGGACGGGTGGCCGTCTGTTCATCGGCATGTTCACCTTCCTGCTGGCCTCAGAAGCCTTCGCCTACTTCTATCTCCGGTCGAGCAACAACGGTCAGCTGTGGCGCCCGCAGAACCAAACGGCACCGACCGGCATCGGCTGGTCCATCTACGTCGTCGTCGTCGTTTCGACGCTGATCGCGATCTTCGGGCATTCGCGGCTGCGCAAGGGCAACGTCCTCGACTGGGAGGTCGCAGGCTGGACGGCCGTGCTGGGCGGTCTGGTGGCCACCGGCCTCCAGATCTGGCAGCTCACCCAGTTGCCCTTCTTCCCAGGGGCAAGCGGCTATGCCTCCTGTTTCATCGGTTGGGCCGTGATCAACATCACCATGCTTCTGGCCGGGACCTACTGGATGGAGACGACACTGGCCCGATCCTTGGCCTTGCGATCGGCAGCCACCGCAGATGGTCCGGACCAGCTGGCCACGACTCCGTCAGGTCAGATTTTCCGGGCAAATGTGGCTGCCTGCACCTACTTCTGGGGTTTCATTGCCGTGGGCAGCACCCTGTTCTGGGTCATGTTCTACCTGATTTGATCCCATGCATCCGTGGTAACCCGTTGTCCGCCTGCGGGGTCGATGGGTACGATTGAGCGAGATACCGAATGCAAAGGCTGGTCCACCCATGAATCTCTCAACCGACACCTGGATCGGACCGCAGGTCCTCACGCTGGTGATCCCGCTAGGTACTCTCTTCGCCATCCTCTTATGGGGTTTCTTTCAACGTCGTTCGCAGCAGTGACGTCTCGGACCGCCGACGTGCGGTCCAGCGGACCGGTAGCGGCCGTCCGCGGCACCTTGGCCGTGCTAGCCGTGCTCCTGCTCATCCTGTGCCTGGTTCCGCCCCTCGCCTCCTACGCCCGTCGGTTTGAGTTTGTCGAGGCGCTGCAGTTCTGCCTACTGGCTATCGTCGTTCCGGCGTTGGTCGCCTGCGGTGCCTGTTGGCACCGCCTAGGTCTGGCCGCAACTACGCCCCTCGCCATCAGTGATGACGGTGACCTGGTCGCACCGGATGGACTGCGCTCAGTCGACCGCATGGCTCTCGGGAGGAAGCGGCATCCGGACCCGTGGCGCGCCGTGGTTGCCGCCGGCGTGTTTCTGGCCGCGGTGGTGCTGTGGCGGATCCCCTTGACGGTGGACGCACTGGCCCGGCACCCGTGGTTGGCCGTGGTCGAGGCCGCCACTCTGGTGCCGACCGGGATAGCGCTCTGGTTGGAGCTCGTGGAGTCGCCTCCCCTCTCGCCACGCTTGACGCGGCCTCACCGGGTGGCCGTGGCAGCCGTTGTCATGTGGGTCATCTGGGTGTTGGCCTACCTCGTGGGTCTGTCCCATGGCGCCTGGTATCACGGCTTCGACCACACGATGGCCACCGGCATCAGCGTTTCGGCCGACCAACAGCTCACTACCGGGGTCGTATGGATGGTGTCGGGCGCCGCCTTCGTGCCGGTGGTGTTCTGGAATCTGATCTTCTGGCTTCAGTCCGAAGAGGATCCAGACGGCGAGATGTACCGGCTCATGCGCCAGGAGCGCACACGGGTCCAGGGACAGGTGTCGGACCAGGGGACCGGGCCGGGGCCAAGTTAACGGCTGGAGTTCGAGCCGATCGTGCCGGCAACTCGGATTGTCGCTCTCGCACTCTCCTAGCCGGGCACCGATCCGGACAGTTGCACTCGAACTGCCGGACTCGAACTGTCGGACTCGAGGAGGCGTTGCTCGATCCGCTGGTCGGAGGCGCTCAGTTCCCGCCGGGCAGGGCAGGTAGGTCGGGAGCCGGAAGCGTGGTGTGCAGGATCGCATCCGCTCGCTGCACGTCGATGATGGCCAGGTTCCGGTCGTTTGCCAGCTGCCTCTGCTGGGCGGCCAGGTCTCTGATCTTGGCCTGATCGCCAGGATGGAGGTAAAGCGCCTGGATGTCCTCCACGGCGGCGAGGGCGTCCGAGGCCACCCAGGTGGTGGAGACGCTCAACATCCGGTCGATGTACTTGCCGGCCGCAGTGTCTTGAACCTGAATGTTGTTGGTGAGGTCGAAGATCAGACTGTTGGTGAATGAGCAGGCCGTCTGGTCGTCGAGAAGCATCTTGGTGGCCGATGTGCGGTCCGAAGGGGTGAGGGTCCCGGCCAGTTGATGCTGGTGGATCAGGAACGTTTCCTTGATGGCGTAACCGCAGCCCCGCAAATCGGTGTTGATCTCCTTGAGCGATGCCGTCTGGCTGGTCACATCCTCTGCATTGTTGACCGGCCGGGGGAGGTCGATCAGGATCGAGGCACCGATCACAAGGGCGATGGCGGCCGTCACCATCACCCAGGTCCGCTTGTACCAGACAGGTTGCTCGTCGGACGGATCGGACGGATCGGACGGATCGGAGAAAGGTTCGGTCATCGGTTCGGACTCAGGCTAGCGGCTGTCACGGCGATCCCTTGGGCGAACCGGGCAATGTCAGCCGGGGGCAGAACATAGACGCCTCGTCCGTTCTCGTTGGCGAACGGTATGGCCTCTGAGCGAAGTCGACCTAGGGGATCGACGAAGTAGACGACGTTGTTGTGGGTCATCTGCAGGGGCGTCTTCCCGACGGTGACCGTCACGCCGTAACTGATCCAGACGGCGTTGAGCTGGCGGAGTGAGCCGGTCAGAAAGTGCACCGAATGGTCGCTTGCGAGTCCGTTGACCGCAAGGGCGGCTGGCGTGGAGACCACCGATGTGTTGTCCGGGTCGGTGTTGACGACGACGAACTCCACGTCGGCCGCCTTGGCTCCCAGCAGGGCGTGGGCCTTACGCAACTCTTCTGTGAGAACCGGGCAGATGTCGTTGCAGCCGATATTGGCGAAGGTGATCACCACGACCTTTCCGGTCTGGTCCTGAAGATTCCACAAGTTGCCGGACTGATCCCGGAGGACCAGGCTCGGAGCCTGGCCGATCCCGATCGACTTGAGGCCGATGAATGCATCGAGCGGGGCGGTCAGTTGCGGGGCGACCGGCACACGCGGGGTTGGCGGTGCGCCGGTCGTCGACAGTGTGGTGGTGGTCACCGAACTGGCCACTCCGACATTGCCGAAGAAGTGCTCGAGGACGACGCCGCCGAGCCCAATCACCGCGAAGGCGGCGATGATGCCGCCTACCACCTTGCGTGGGACGGGAGTGCGTCCGGCCCGCAGGGCAGCGTTGCGGTCGACGCCGCAGGATGCTGGAGCAGCGCCAACGGAGAAGGCAGCCGCCCGCTGCTCGTCCGTCAGTGACTCCTGTCGGGTGGGCGCTGTACCTGTGGGGTCGGTCACGCCTGCGGGGTCGGTCATTCGGCGGTGCCCGTCAGGACCGCGGTCCAATGGGAGAGTGGAGTCGCAGACTGGGTGCCGAGGGCTACGTGGACGACCCGGCCCTGCGCGTCCAGGAAGAATGTCACCGGCAGAGCACGCAGAAGGTAGGCGGTAGCCGTGGTTGCCTGACTGTCGACCCCCACCGGATAGGTGGCATGGACCTTGGCTAGGAGGGCCTGAGCTGCCGCGCTGTCGGCGTCATTGGCGTCGACTCCGATCACGGCCTCCCGGCCCTGCGTCCGGGAGTCCAAGGCGGCGAAGCCACCCAGTTCGGCCTGGCAGTTGCGGCACCACGAGGCAAAGAAGTTCACGACAGTCGGGGTGCCTCTCGTAGAGGCCAGTTCGACCGGTGGGCCGCCGCCAAGTCGGGGGAGAGCGAATGCCGGTGCGGTGCTGGCGACGGTCAGGGTCGAGACAGGAGTGACCGGGTAGGCGACGGTCCGGGCGTGGTGGGACCGGGTGGCCACGTAGGCGATGAAGCCGGCCAGGAGCACACCTGCCGCCACGGCAACGAACTTCCAGATCAGGTCGTTGCCTCGGGCCGGACGGGCTTCGGCCGAAGCGGGGTCTGACGACCGGGCTGAACCGGTGGCAGGGGACGTGGCAGGGGAGGTTTCCGACATGGGCATTGGACCGACGAGAGCCAGCGGACGCCCGGAGCCGTCGATACTCGACAGGCCTAGGTACCCAGAGCGAAGGTTAGCCCCCGTACGGCCTGTGGGGCCGGCAGGCATCGGAAACGTCGCCGCTCTTCATTGGCGGGGATTGGAAGGGTAAGCGACGGGAACTGGCGCTGACGATGCCCGCAGCCACGGCGTCAGGGCTCGAAGCGGTAGCCCATGCCGGGCTCGGTGATGAAGTGGCGGGGTCGGGAGTGGTCGTCCTCAAGCTTGCGACGGACGCGTCCCATGAGAACGCGCAAGTACTCCGTCTCCGTCTCGAACTGGGGGCCCCATACGTCGTGGAGGAGCTGGCGTTGGGAAATCAACCGACCCGGGTTGCGGACCAGGACCTCGACGATGTCCCACTCCTTGGGCGTGAGGTGGACGTCGGACCCGTCCCGCATGACGCGTTTGACGTCGAGGTCGATGGTGAATCCCTCGGCCTCGACCCGGGGGTTCTGGTCAGTGCCGGGGGCCCGACGGAGGGCGGCCCGGATCCGGGCCAGCAGCTCATCCATGCCGAAGGGTTTGGTCACGTAGTCATCGGCACCGACGTCCAGGGCTTCCACCTTGCCCGTCGACTGGTGTCTGGCCGACAGGACCAGGATGGGGACCTTGCTCCATCCTCGGACGCCTCGGATGACCTCGATGCCGTCAATTCCGGGCAGGCCGAGGTCGACCAGCACGAGGTCGGGATGCCAGTGGGCCACTTTGTCGAGGCCATCTTCGCCGGTGCGGGCACCGGCTACTTCGTAGCCGCGGGCACCCAGACTGATGGTGAGGGCCCGCAACAACGACGGGTCGTCGTCGATGACCAGGATACGGGCCCCGGTGTGTTCCTCGGCCTGGCCGGTCACGGATTCACCTCGACTCCGTCGACCGAGCCGTCGGAGCCGTCGGAGCCGTCGGAGCCGTCGGTGTCGGCGTCGGTG
>JAYVYR010000037.1:0-4184 GCA_043784065.1 Acidimicrobiaceae bacterium | reverse complement strand
GATGCAGTCGAACCAGTGCTGGTTGGCCAGGTAGACGAACGAGTTGACCGCTCTGGGCGCCGCCTTGGCGTCCAGAGCGACGGTGATGGGCCCGACGTCCGTGGTGATGGTCGCTGTGTAGGTCTTGGACGCGTCCACGCTCGTCACCGGGTACGACGGAAAGGACGGCTTGTCGAGCGTGGCACTGAAGTTCGATGGGCAGTTCGCCGAGGTGGTTATGGCGGCCGGCGACTTGTTGCCCGACCCGCCGGTCGAGGCGGGCACCGTGGTGCTGGTGGTCGACGGTTTGGTCGTCGTCGTGGTCGACGTCGACTTGGACCACGGCTTGGTGACGAGGAGGGAAAGCCCTACTACGACGACCACAGCGATGGCGGTGCTGATGGCACGCCGGAGTCCCTTCTTGCGCTTGGCCGCCTTCTGCTCGGCCTCACGACGAGCTTGGCGACCGGCCTTTTGACGTTCACGCTTCTCGGTACCCACGGGAATGCAGGGTAGTCGGTCCCGTCGGGGGTCCCGGAGCGGCCGGCGGAACCGGTCGCTGGGTCCCGAAATGAGGCGGCGTGGGCTCGAGTCGGCGGGTTGTAGCCTTCCTGGCCATGTCGCTCGTGGTCCAGAAGTTCGGAGGCAGCTCGGTCGGCGACGCCGACCGGATCCGCGCCGTGGCCGACCATGTGGCCCGCACCCGCCGGACCGGAAATGACGTCGTGGTGGTGGTCAGTGCGATGGGCAAGACCACCGACCATCTGGTGCGCCTAGCCGATGATGTGAGTTCGGTCCAGCCCCACCGCGAGGTCGACATGCTGTTGAGCTCCGGTGAGCGGATCACCATGTCGCTCCTGTGCATGGCTTTGGCCGAGCTGGGGGTCGACGCTGTGTCCTACACCGGCAGTCAGGCCGGAATGATCACCGATTCCGTCCATACCAGGGCCAAAATCCTGGAAGTCCGGGCTGATCGGCTGCGGGAGACCATCGCGTCCGGCGGTGTGCCGGTGGTTGCCGGGTTCCAAGGGGTTTCGCTCGACCGGGAGGTCACCACCCTCGGTCGCGGAGGTTCGGACACCACTGCCGTGGCGTTGGCCGCTGCTCTCGGTGCCGACGCCTGCGAGATCTACACCGACGTCTCCGGGGTGTTCACCACCGACCCTCGAATCGTGCCCGAGGCCCGCAAACTGGCCCGGGTCAGCTATGAGGAGATGCAGGAGATGGCGGCCACCGGCGGCCGAGTGCTCGCCCTCCGATCGGTGGAATTCGCCCGAAACCACAATGTCCCGCTCCACGTGCGGTCCAGCTTCACATGGGAGCCGGGTACGTGGGTCGAAGAGGAGGATCCGTCAATGGAGCAAGCTGTCGTCACCGCTGTAACTCACGACCTGTCCGAGGCCAAAGTCACCGTGACCGGGGTGCCCGACCGGCCCGGGCTGGCCGCCAAACTCTTTCGGGGCCTGGCCGATCGGAACATCAATGTGGACATGATCGTCCAGAACATCTCGCTGCACGGGATGACCGATATTTCGTTCACCATTCCGGAGTCGGACCTGGCCGTCAGCACCGACGTGTGCGAGGCGCTGGTACCCGAGCTCGGAGCGACCGGCGTGGTGAGTGACGATGACGTGGCCAGAGTGTCGCTGATAGGCGTGGGCATGAAGACCCACCCGGGAGTGACTGCCCTCACGTTTGAGACGCTGGCTGGTGTCGGCATCAACATCGAGATGATCTCGACCTCGTCGATCCGTATCTCCTGCCTGATCCGGGCCGAGCAGGCTGAGGACGCAGTGCGTGCGCTTCACGCCGCCTTTGAATTGGCCTGACGGGTGGCCCGACCGGGCCCGGTCAGGCGGGTCCGCTGATGAGTCCCCCGTAGACTGAGCGTCATGCGCATCGGAGTAGTAGGAGCAACCGGGCAGGTGGGGACCGTCATGCAGACGATCCTGGAGGAGCGCAACTTCCCAGTGGACGAGCTGCGTCTGTTCGCCTCGTCTCGCTCTGCGGGACGCACCCTGCGCTTCCGGAGCCGGGACATCGTGGTCGAAGACGCGGCCACAGCCGATCCTTCGGGCATCGACATCGCCCTGTTTTCGAGCGGTGCCGACTCGTCCCGCGAACTTGCCCTCCGCTTCGCGGCTGAAGGGGCGATTGTGGTGGACAATTCTTCGGCCTGGCGCATGCACCCCGAGGTGCCTTTGGTGGTGCCCGAGGTGAACGAGTCGGTACTTTTCTCGATCCCGAAGGGGATCGTGGCCAACCCCAACTGCACGACCATGGTGGTCATGCCCGTGCTCAAACCTCTGCACGACGCAGCTGGCCTGCTCCGGTTGGTGGCTTCCACGTATCAGGCTGTGTCCGGGGCTGGCCTGTCCGGGGTGGTCGAGCTGGACGAGCAGCTGCGGGCCACCGTCGATGGTGCATCTGGGCTGACCTTCGACGGTACCGCCGTCATGGGACCGAACGCTCGCGTGTTCCCGGATCACATCGCCCACAACGTGCTGTCGATCGCCGGTTCGTTGGTTGCCGATGGTTCGGGCGAGACCAACGAAGAGCAGAAGTTCCGCGACGAGAGCCGCAAAATTCTGGACATTCCCGACCTGGCGGTGACGTGCACTTGTGTTCGGGTCCCGGTGTTCACCGGCCATTCCCTGGCCGTCGTGGCCGAATTCGACCGGGCCATCAGTCCCGCCGAGGCCACCAGCCTGCTCGACGGGGCTCCCGGGGTGGAGCTCTCCGACCTCCCGACCCCGCGTCGGGCCGCCGGCATCGATCCGACGCTGGTCGGTCGGATCCGGGTGGCCGACGGGGCTCCCCATGCGCTGGCGCTGTTCGTGAGCGGCGACAACCTGCGCAAAGGCGCCGCCCTCAATGCAGTGCAGATCGCCGAGTCGTTGGTGCGTCTCGGAATCGTGGCCTGACTCCTGTCAACGGCACGGTCCGGGTGTACCCCTCCGACCCGTGCCGGGGCTCGGTCGGTGTCATCGGCGGCGGCGCCTTCGACGTGGTGCGCTCAGGCCGGTAGGTCGCCGGTGGTCGGGCCGGTGCGCGCCAACACGGCGACACGCTTGGCCAAGTTGACCGCGTGGTCGCCGAACCGTTCGTAGAAGCGGCCGAGGAGGGCCAGTTCCACGGCCACTGGAAGTGGCATGGTGCCAGCCACCGCCTCTACGGTCAGGCTGACGTGCAAGTCGTCCATCTCATCGTCAAGGTCGTCGACCAGCGCCCAACCCTCAGCCTGGCGCTCAGCGTATGCATCGGTGGTGGCCCGCCACATGTGGACGGCCACCTCGCCCATGCGTTCGAGCAAACCCCTGCTGCGGGCCGACAACTCGGCACCGAGGCCACGGGCGGCTCTGCGCGCCACGTGCTCGGCCAAGTCGCCGTTGCGCTCGAGGTCGGGCAGCATGCGGATCACCGTGACCAGATACCGGAGCTGGTTGGGCGAGGTGATCCCGGCCACAGTGAGCTGCTGGAGGGTGAGCTCCTCGATGTCGTGGTAGAGCGAGTCCACGATCTCATCCCGGTCGGCCAAGGCTTTGGCCGCCTCGCGGTCTCCCGCCAGAAGTGCATGGGTGGCCCCGGACACCGAATCGCCGACCAGGGCGAAGAGCTGCATCACTTTCCGGTCGATCTGCTCGAGAGGGGACTCCATGGTTCCTACCGTACTGCTCGTTGTCGGCTGTTCCCGGTGGCCGGCCCGGCGTCACCCCCCGGGTGGGCCGTCCCCGTCGTCGTGCGGGTTGTTACTGCGTGAGTGGTCGTCGAAGGAATGGTGGCCGAAGTCGCTGTCCTCCGGGGCAGCCACGGACTCCTCACTCACGATGATCCGAGGTCCGGAGCCCCAGGACAGATAGCGCCACGACCAGTTGATGAATACGACGATCTTGTTGCGGAATCCGACCAGGTAGAAGAGATGGAGTCCCAGCCAGGCCAACCATCCGAAGGTCCCCCGGATCACCCGCCCGCTACGGAACTGGGTCACGGCCGCCCGACGGCCGATGGTGGCCATGATTCCCTTGTCCTTGTAGGCGAACGGGGGGGTGGGCCGTCCAGCCAGTTTGGCCAGGATCTGGCCGGCGGCGTGGGCACCCGACTGGATGGCCACCTGAGCTACCTGGGGGCAGATCGCGTCGTCCTCTGCCCCCCCGCCACCCCAGAGGACTGCGGCTGCGTCACCAACCGCATAGACGTCGGCGTGG
>JAYVYR010000036.1:0-16874 GCA_043784065.1 Acidimicrobiaceae bacterium | reverse complement strand
CTACCGGGCATTCGAACCGGCACAGAACGCCGCACCCGAACGACGGCCGTCGCCATTACACGAACAGCGTCGGACGGCATCTACGCGTGCGGTCATGGTCCGCAAGCGCCCTCGGCGTCGGACAGTACGCGGCCCGCTGACTCGGTGCAAGGTGAGACCCCAGCACCTTCGGTTCGAGACTGAGATACTGGATCCGTAGGAGGTTCACGTGGTGGACGAACATGATGACATTGCCGACCGTCACCTGCGCATCTGTCGAAACTTTGGCGATGAGGTCAGGGTTGTCGGACAGCAATGGCATTCCCAATCACCCTGCAGCGAATGGGACGCCCGGGGTGTCCTGGAGCATGTCATCGGCTTTCATGACGTGCTGCTTCTCCGACCGCTGGACGCCAAGCCACAGCGACCGAAAGACGATCCCGTGGGTCGCTGGACGGCAACAGTGCAAGCTCTGGATGAACTTCTGAGGCGTCCCGGACTATTCGACGGCGTCGTCGAGGTCCCTCCAGTGGGCAACAATCCACCGTCTCAGATCGATGCTGCTCAACTCGTGCCGCTGCTCAGCCGTGACGTACTGATCCATACTTGGGACCTCGGTCGGGCGGCAGGTCACGAGATCACCCTGGACCCAGAGTTGTGCCGCACGTTTCTGGAAGGCCTGCCATCTGACGATGGAGGCCTCTCAAGAAGTGGCATGTACGACATCCCTAGAGCAGTACCAGCTGATTCAGACGGACAGACCAGACTTCTGGCCCGCTTGGGTCGTGATCCCGACTGGAGCCCATGATTGCCTGTCGACTGTCCAGCGTACGGAGATACCCCTCGATGCCGAGTACTGGCGCTCAGTAGGGTAGCGATGCGTATCTCCGACCTTCTCAGCTTCCCCGGAACCATCGTCCCCGAGAAGGCGGTTTGGACATGCTGTCCCGTGTGTGGCCTCACCCAGTACATGGACAAGGTCCCGGTTTCTGAGTCGCCGGTTCGAGTTGTCTACGAATGCCTCGACGGGTGCGGCCCTATCCTCACGCTGACCTTCGCCCCCTTGGACGACATCCCGGCATTACACATGCGGGACTGGGCAGTTGAGAACCCCTCGGCCCTCTTCTGCCGACCGATCACCGGCGACCAGGAATCGATCCGGTTTCCGCCAACTGGCTGACCGTTCGAAAATGGTAGGTGTCGAACTCGTGCCGTTCCGGTCCCAGCAACAGGAGCAAGCACGGAGAGCGGTCCCTTCCGAACGCAGAGCTGCGCTCGGCAGCCGATACCGTGGCCTCCGCCGATCACCTCTGAGTTGCCGTTCAAGGGCACCTGCTCGGGCACCGAACGCAGCGCCAGAACGACAGCCGTCGCCACCTTGCCGCTGTGCAGAACGGCACGTACGGGCGCGCTCGTGCGATCGACTCGCGGCGTCGAACCTGACGCTCGGACGTCGGACGCGACAATCCAGAGCCGTCGATCTGCGTGCACTTGAACCAGGCTCAATCCATGGCCACGGCGGTGTAGATCGAACTATCGGTCATGATCGCGATGGCTAGCACTCTTGAGGTCGGGCCGCGGTTGGGGCTACCCGAAGCGATCTGGAGCTCCCGACGTGCTCGCGAATTGAGGCCCGTTAGGGACGCACGGCGATGGGGACCCGCTCCGACTGAGTGCATCCGGCGCTGAAGCGGGGTGCACTCAGGGGAAAATGGCAGCGCCCTGGTAGGACTCGACGAGGGCCTCTGACTTCTCCCGATCGAGGGGACGGGCCATCAGGTAGCCCTGGCCGTAGTCGCAGCCAAGCTCGATCAAGCGCTCGAACTGGTCTTCACGCTCGATGCCTTCGGCCACGACCTCCAGGCTCAAACTGTGGGCCAACCCGATGATTGAATTCACCATGGCCGAGCCGCCTGGCTCGGACACATTTAGCTTGTCGACGAACGATTTGTCGATCTTGAGCACATCGGCCGGAAATTCCTGGAGATGGTTCAGCGAGGAGTAGCCGGTACCGAAGTCATCCACCGAGATCCGGATGCCAAGGGCTCGCAGCTCGGTGAGTGTCGAAATGACTTGCTCCGGATTCTCCATCAGGACGCTCTCGGTGACCTCGAGGATGATCTGCTGGGGCTTGACTCCCGTGAGGGCCAGCGCGGTGCGGACGTCGTCGACCAGGAGATGGGAATCCAACTGTCGCCTCGAGACGTTCACGGCAACGCTGAGGGGCTCGTCGGTGAGCGCGGTCCAAGCTGCCATTTGCTCGCAGGCCTCGAACAGTATCCACCGACCCAAGGGAACTATAAAGCCCGTCTCCTCGGCGATGGGAATGAAGTCAAGCGGAGCGACCAAGCCAATGGTCGGGTGCTGCCAGCGGACCAGGGCCTCGAAGCCTCGAAGGTGCCTGTCACCGAGCGAGAAGATCGGTTGGAAGTTGAGGAAGAACTCGGAGCGGTCCAGTGACCCACGAAATCGACTCGTGTATTCGAGACGCTGGAACAGGCGGGCGCGCATCGACGATTCAAACACTTCGACATGGTTCTTCCGGTTTGCCTTCGCCTCGTGCATTGCCGCATCCGCCTCGCTGATCAGCTGCTCGACCGGTGTGGTGGAGTCGGCGAAAGCCACGCCGACGCTGATCGAGGCGCCCGCCTGCTCGCCTTCGAACTCGATCGCCTCATGGAGGACCGAGACAATCCGACCAGCAAACTTCACCACTGTATGTCGGTCTTTCACATCGGCTATCAGGACCGCGAATTCGTCGCCACCGACACGAGCCACCGTGTCCTCTGGGCGTACGATCGACTCCAACAGGGCGCCGACCTTCACCAGCACCGTGTCGCCGACGTGATGACCGAGGGTGTCATTGATGGTCTTGAAGCCGTCGAGATCCCCGAAGCACAGTGCCACTGATGTTCCGGAGCGCGTTGTCGAGGCCAATGCTTGCTTCACCCGGTCGCGCAGGAGCATCCGATTAGGCAGACCGGTCAGCTCGTCGTGGAAGGCCAAGTGTCGAAGATTGGCCTCGAGTTCGTCCCGCTTCAGCTGGAATGCCTCCAGCTCCCGGAAGTTGTCCTTGAGTTCGAGAGACTGACCACTGATCCGGTCAATCAACCAGATCATCCGTAGACAGATCACCGCGAACACGGCAAGGCAGAGACTTGCTATCACCAGAACATTTACCGAGACGCCGAGGGAAGCGGTGAGAACGAGAATCGTCGGCGGGATGAATCCAGCCAGAACCATAACGGGTATCCGGTGTCGGTTGCTCACCTCTTCGCTACTGCTGACGGCGTCGGCAGCTTCGGCTTCGGAGATTCCGGCGGCGATGGATGGATGGAGAGCTGCCACGCCGACTAGTACGTACTCGACGAGGAAGAGGGCATCCACGGCGTTCCCGGAGGTGTAACTGTTGTGCAACACCAGTAGGTCGTAGGTGAAGTCGGCCGCGAACATCACCATCATGGCCCCGGCCAGGAGCTTGTGGAACGGCTGCCTCGACTCCCTGAACAGCAGCGTGCGGAACACGAGGAAGGCCAGAGCGATGTCCATGATCGGATAGGCCAGGGTGACCAGCATCCCGAAGGTACTCAATGTCGTGTCGTGGACATACGAGTTCATCAAGAAGTGCCAGGAGATGGCCAAGGCCCCCATCGAGACGATGGCGGCATCGGCATTGTCCTCCCGCCGGACGGAGCGGTCCGGGTTGGGGGTGAGTCTCAACACTCCGGCAAAGAGAAAGGGGTATCCGGCTAGATACAAGGCATCTGCGAACGAGGGAAACGGCACGCTGATGTGGAGAATCGAGTCGTAGAAGGTCCACGCGTCATCACCGAGGGTGAAGCAACCACCCGCCAAGGCCAGGAAGTACCAGGCGAGGCGGTCCTTGGGACGATGCAGGCGGACGCCGACCAGGATGCACACCACCGATGTTGTCCCAAGGGTTGAGTAGGCAATGTCCTGACTGGTCGCGTTGGGGAGCGCGAAATAGCCAGCGACGACGCACATGCCGCCGACGAGGGCGTATTTCCACGCTGTCGCTCTCAGTCCCACACTGCCACCTCGAGTTTGGCTTGCCTACCTATCGACCGGAAACGCTCCTGAGTTGAATGCCGGTGAGTTGACTGTCTCCACGGAGGAAGGTCAAGGATGGCAAGGCATCCCAGGATGGAGGATTTCACCCTGTATGAGCCAATCGGATCCGTCAGTGGTGGCAGCTTGTGGCTCCGTCGTGGCTCCGTCACTGTTGCGCCGAAGGGACGTTCATGGCAGGCAACTGTTGCAAGCGCAACCGTCCTCAGGTCAGCTTCCATAGCGCAGAGTTCGCACGGTGGAATCCGGACAATCCGGGGGAGACAACAGGGCGGAGCACGTGAAGACTCGGCGATCATGTGTATCCCACTCGGAACAGAACGTCGCGCCAGAACGACGACCGTCACCATCGTGGCCAGAACGCAGAACGGCACCTCGGGAGCGCTCGCGGCCAGCAAGCACACCGGCCGTCGGGCGACTTGGGCCACGCCGCGAACCGGCAGCGAGGGACACAGGAGACGGAACTCGTCTTTGCGGCGGCGGGTGTGGCATGACCAAACGGTTCGATCACGGCATCTGAAACATCTGCCCACTTTGTGACATGAACCAGATACAAGCCAAGTTGGGGGTGTGATGTCCGAGGCGGATGAACAGCGGTTCTGCGCGCTCTACGAATCGACGCGTCTACGGATCACCGCGTACGCCCTTCGTCGAACAGCCTCTCGGGAGGATGCTGCCGACGTCGTTGCCGACACGTTCGAGATTGCCTGGCGGAAGCTGGAGGACGTCCCCGCCAGCCCCGACGATCTCCTCTGGCTCTACGTGACGGCCCGACATGTCCTTGCCAATACCGCCAGGAGGCGCCATCGAAGAGACGAACTCGCGTATCGCCTGGCCGAAGGTCTCCGAGTAGTTCAGTTGGCTGAGAACCCGATGGACGAGGAAGGGCTCTTCGCTCTGTCTTGCCTCCGGTCGCTCCCCGCAGAAGATCGTGAATTGCTCATGCTGACGGCGTGGGAGGGCCTAAACGGTGCGGATGTCGGCCGTGTGCTCGGGTGCTCGCCGACAGCGGCTCGGATTCGCCTTCATCGTGCACGCACTCGGCTGAGGGCCGAAATGAACCTGACGATGGGCAGAGGGAAACAAGCACAGGTAGGTGGACATGAACCTGTTGACGTGGATGAAGTGAGCCAGCTGGCTCCAGAGGAGGTCCTAGAGCAATGAAGCACGAGGTCGACGTCGGTCGACTGAATCCGGTCGAGATCTCGCAGGTCGAGCACGCAATGGCCGACCCGGTCTTCGATGAGCTCCAACGGGCCATCGTGGAGAATCCACGCGATCGAGACGAAGGGGCGAACGACCCGGTAACCCGGCTCGGTTCACCTGTCCGACCGATCCGTCGAGTATCGATTGCACTGGCTGCGGTCGCCGCAGCCGCGGTCTTGGTAGTTGGACTTCTGGCCGTAGGAAGCGGTGGATCCAAGGGACACATGACAGCGCCAAGCCAGGCAGGGCGTGCGCACGGTAGCGACTCGCACGGGAGTGCAGCCGGCCTCAAGAGGGGTACGTGGCAGATCCTCGATGCATCGGTGAAGGGCATCTGGCAGCAGAACACCTCGGGTCCACCCACCGGATACCTCACTTGCCCGACGGCCTCACTCTGCTATCAGATGAGCGGTCGGTATCCCTCAGCCTTGGCTGGTGCACCCTTGCTTTCCGAGTCGGTGTACGCCAGCAACGATGCGGGAACGACGTGGACCGCCTACCCCATGCCAAGCGGCTTCGCATCGACGAGTCCGATCTCCTGTGGAGGACCGAGCAGTTGCGCGGCAGGCGGAACCTACGGTGGTGGGTCGGTCCTGGTGTCGACAAAGGACGGAGGCCACTCGTTCACGATCTCTCCGGTGCCTCAGAGCGTGGGCAGCTTCGTCACGATTGACTGCGCGGCGATCAACGTGTGCTCCGGTCTCGCCGCCAGCAGGCTCTACGGCGCGGGTCACAGTGATGCGACGTTCCTTTCCACGGCCGACGGCGGGACGACGTTCACCGATACTCCGATCATCCACGGTGACTCGATGGAATCGCTCTCGTGCTCGTCGAGCCTCGACTGCACGGTGGTCGGGACTAGCGATGCAATCGGAGTGGACGACGTGACCGCTGGCGTTGTGGCAAGAACTACCGATGGCGGGCGGACCTGGACGCCAGGCTCACTACCGGCCGGCTTCGGAATCTCTCAGGACTCGGAGCTCTCCTGTGCCGATGCGCGCCATTGCTCTGTGACCGGGAACATTTCGATCGACGTAGCGAATCCGCCGCAGTGCGCCTCGATGCACCTTCTGCCCGGGATGACGACAACAACAACCCCATCCCCGTCACCTGCGCCAAGTGGGGCGGTGGAAGCTATCGCCCAGGCCGAGTCACGAATTGCATCGGAAGCAAATCAGAACTCCGCAGCATCTGGCGGGGGATTCACCTGCAGTCCGAGCGGCTCAACCACGACAAGTGACATCGCTTCAACCGTCGACGGTGGTCGCACGTGGACACCCGACCCATTGCCAGGTGACATCCCACAGCCCAATTTCACCAGCATCTCTTGCCCAACTTCGAGTGAGTGTTGGGCGGCCGGTTCCGCAGCAGCCGCAAGCCAGGCTGGAACGCCACATCACGAAGGCGGTCCGATTCTGCTCGGGACTACCAATGGCGGTTCGTCCTGGCAGCCGGTCAGATTCACTGTTCCAACGAATGCACCGAACTATGACGGGCAGTCCTACATCAGCATCGGGTTCATTACCTGCCCTTCTGTTGATACATGCATCGCCAACGGGGCCACCGCACAGGGCTCTCCAACTGCCCCCATCTACACCCTCACCCAAAAGGACCCAGATATTGATCCACACCCAGTAGGGCCCAAATAACGCGCCAGAACGACGGCCGCGCCAGTGTGGCTGAGGAACAGATCGGCACGTACGCGTGCGCCCTCGTAGGCGGTCCACTGGCTACTTCGAATCCGAAGTTTTTGTTGCTCGCGAGATCCACGATCAGTTGCGGATGTCGGAGAGGGACGGCGTGCTGTCCGTGGCCCACCCACCTGGCAACGACTGACCCACCCGACCTTTGATCTGAGATAGTGCAGGACGATGGCCCATCGAAAACGCAAGCGGCCTTGGGTATTCCAGATTGAATCGAAGTTGATACATGCCTGAAGGCTTTGAGCGTGTCTCGGTGCCTTTGCTGACCTCGCGGGCAACGTTTCTGGACGCTCGTGCGTCGTGGAAGGTATGGGAGTTCGCCTGCCGGCGCTGGCACATGCTGAAGTGGGCGCCGGAGCCAATCTTCGGACAGACGTCGCGATGAGCGACTCCAGACCAGATCGTGACGAACAGATCGCAGCCCTGTTTGTCACGCAGTACGACGGCTTGTGCCGTCTGGCGGCGCTCCTCCTCGGTGACCGGGGCGGAGCCGAGGAGGTCGTCCAAGAGGCATTCCTGCGGACATTCTCGAATTGGTGGCGGATCCGACACCTCGAACGTGCCCATTGGTACCTCCGGACGGCTGTAGTCAACCAGTGTCGAACGCGGCTTCGCCGACGGGGCACCGAGGACCGGTCGAATCGCACGATCTACGCAACCGATCCCGTGCGCGTGGCGGCGGGAGGATTGGACACCGACGCCACCCATGCGTCGGATGACTCCCTCGTTGTCATGGACGCGGTCCGTGGTCTCCCGCCGCGCCAGCGCGAAACGGTGATCCTCCGCTACTACGAGGATCTTCCCGAAGCCGAGATTGCCAAGATTCTTAGCTGCAGTGTGGGGACCGTGAAGTCCCAGCTAGCGAAGGCCCGCGCCTCCCTGTCAGCGGCACTCGGCTCCATGAGCCTCGAAAGGGATGAGTCATGACACCTGACGACTTGGACTCGCGGCTCCGTCGAGCCATGGACGATGTTTCGTCGGCATGGCAGTCGAAAGCAAGTTCCGCAAACGAGCTCATGGGCGACGTTCGCCGTCGACGCGTGAAGCGACACCGCAGTGTCGCGACAATCGGATGTGCCGTGGCTGCTGTCATCGCGGTGGTACTGGGAACCGGCGTGTTCTCCACCACGGCGAGAACGGACCATCAGGTGGCATCGGGCGCCGGTGTGCGTGGCCCAACGCCTTCGGTGGCATCCGGCTCCACCACTTCCTCTGGACTTTCGACAAGTGCAGGTGCTCCATCGGGTACGGACACCGCGTCGGAATGCGCCTCGGTGACTGTTGAATCGGAGGCGTCCCGGTGCGCCGGTGTGTTCTTCGCCACCGCAGCCGCCATCCAAGGAAACGTTACCGCCAACAGCGCTGCAGGTACGTCCAGTTCCACGCCGTCCCCGGCATCGGTCACCGTCAAGGTTGGCCAGCGTGTCACTGTCAGCCTGCCCGCGACGACAGCGGGGAACTGGGAGGCACCAGTAGTCATTTCCACCTCGGATCTCTCGGCAACGCTCCGCCAAGAACTACCCGTCAGTGTGTCCCGAGCTCATCCGGGCGTCATGCGGGAGCTGGGTCGGGTCCGAAATGATGCGAGACAGTCGGGCAGCTCAGTCTTCGAAGGCATGAAGCCTGGTGATGTGGTGATCACGGCAACCCTCGCCAGCGCCTGTCCGCCCGCGTCGCACCAGCAGGCCACGACCGTTCCCCCGTCGTGTGCCGAGAGCTCGAACCAATGGCTCATGGTTGTCGTCGTATCCCGTTGATCGGTTCCCCCACCCGACGCAGAAAGAAGGAGTTTGCATGTCCGACACCGCCGACGAAAGATCTGAGATGCCACATGGACCAAGTGCCGACCCGGATCTCACTGCACACGTGGGCACCCGGATGCGCGCCGCGGGACGACGCCATCTGCTCGCCCTGGTTGGTATCGCCGCCGTCGGTCTGGCCGGCGTCGCTGCGACCGGATGTACGACAGGGAGTAGTTCGACTGCGAGCGTGCCGTCGTGCTCGCCCAATTCCGCCAAGCTGACGGTCCAGGGTACCGGGGTTGCGACCGGCATTCCCGACACCCTCACGGTGGACATCACCATCTCGACGACCGGGGCAACGGCTCAGGCCGCCCTGGCCGCCAACAACGCCGCTGCGGCGGCCGTGATCGCGGCCTTCGCTGCCAGCGGGGTGACGAAACAGAACATCCAAACGACAGGTCTGAGCGTCCAACCGAACTACACATTCAAGAACGGGACTGAGGTACTCACGGGCTACGGAGTCAATAACACCGTCACCGCAATGATCAAAAACCTTGGCTCCGCTGGGAATGTCATCGACGCGGTCTCCGGGGCCGCCGGGAATGCTGGCCAGATCAACTCCGCAACCTTCTCGATCAAGGACAGCCGAAATCTCGAGGACCATGCCCGGACCGATGCAGTTCACCAGGCGGTGAGCCACGCCCAAACTATGGCCGCATCCGCAAGTGAACGGCTCGGACCGGTGTGCTCGCTGACAGATACGACGCCAATCTCGCAGCCCAGCCCGGGTTTGAATGCTGCCGCAGGGTCCCCCGCCCAGTCGTCCGCCGTTCCTCTGGAAGTGGGGTCCCAACAGGCGAGCGCCCAGGTCACGATCGTGTACTCGCTCAAAGCCGACTCGCCGAGCTCTTGATGTCTTATTGACCGAGGCTCCGCCAGTTCGCATTCTGCCGCACATGGTGCCGGATGACGCTGAAGATGAGGTTCGGATGCTCCAGGGCTCGAAGAGAGCGGAGGAGGGTGGATTTTGCCGCCGGTCCCGCATGGCGAAAGCTGTCCTGCTCGCCCTCGCCGTAAACGATCTTCAGGACACGATATCCAAAGAGATAGAGCGTGGGGTTGACTCGCACCAAGTTCGATCTGACGTAGATCACGAAGGCGACGAGGAGAAAGAGCGAGTATGCAAGCAGCTCGCGCCAGCCTGGACTGGCCACCGTGACGAAAGGAAGCAGATACGAAGCGAGGTAGCCGCTGACTTCGGCGCCGGTGTCCTCGCTCGACTGCACCGTGATCTCGTAGTCTTGCGTCTCGGTCTTCGCCAATCTCGTGATGTGCCAGGTATCGGCCATCCCAGTGGCGAAGAGACCGAGGCAGACGAGGCGAAGCGCCAGACCGTCGAAGCTGATGGCCAGGATTCCGAACAGAGGTGCGTACGAGGACAGGAACAGACGGGCGCGACCTACGATCTGCGTCAGTTCGGAGCGCCCGCTGTACCTGGGACCGGTGTTCGGCACTCCACGAGTATTCACCCTGGCGACCGTAGATGGCAGGTGTGACTCTCGTACTGGTGAGGTCTTTGGAACCGGGACTGGGCCTGACCTCAATTGTGTGACTGGCCCTGTGCCTTGCTGTTGATCTGTCGACCCAGTTCCGGCCATCCCGGCCTGGCTGCTGGCAGAGGGTGTCCGGGAACCCCCAGCAGGGCCTGGCTGGCACACCCTCTGAGTAGAACCCTGGTTGAGGGGTCACCTCTGGGCTCACCCCAGGGCGGTAGATTCCAGGAGATCACGTGAACCAGAGCTGGGAAACAGAACCGATGGATACGGCGGACCTTCGCAAGGCGAGAGGAGCATTCTTCACGCCTGAGCCAGTGTGCCATTTCATGGCTAACTGGGCAGTGCGGTCCGTGGAGGATTCGGTACTCGAACCAGCCTGCGGCGAAGCGGCCTTCATGGAGGCGTCGGTGCGGCGGTTGGCGGATCTCGGGGCAAGTCCGTCGGAGATGCATATCTCTGGGACCGACATCCACGAACCCTCGGCCCGCACAGCCCGCGGCCTGCTCAAAAAGCACGGCGTGAAGGCCCGAGTCAAGGTCGACGACTTCCTGGCCTCGAGGCCTGAGGCTGATTACGACGCCGTGATCGGGAACCCTCCTTACATTCGGTTCCACGACTACACCGGTGCTGCCCGTTCTGTTGCGATGGGAGCAGCTCTGGCTCAGGGTGTTCGACTGAGCAAGCTGGCAAGCTCCTGGGCGGCGTTCGTCGTCCACTCCGCTGCCTACCTCAAACCGGGCGGTCGATTGGCGTTCGTTCTGCCTGCCGAGCTGCTAGCTGCCAACTACGCCGGCAGCGTTCGCAGGTTTCTCTTGGAGCGCTTCGGATCGGTGAACCTGATCTTGTTTGAGGAACAGGTGTTCCCCGGTGTGTCCACCGAGGCTCTGCTGCTGCTCTGTGAAGGCAACGGTGGGACTGACCATTTCACGGTTCGACAGCTGCGCTCGGTCTCCGAATTGGACAATCCGGCTCAGTCGCTCAAATACCGTCCGACCTCCATCTCCGACAAGTGGACCGGCGCACTCCTCTCAGGACTCGCAGGCCCGTCTCTCCTTACAGATCTGCACGACCAGGGGTCATTCACTGATCTGGCTGAGTGGGGCCACATCTCGCTCGGGACAGTAACTGGCAACAACGGCTATTTCGCCATGTCCCCTGAGCAAGCAAATGAGCTTGGAATCGGCATGGACGAGCTTGTCCGTATCTCACCGCCCGGAAGCCACCACCTACGAGGCATTCGCTTCACTGCGTCTGCTCTGGCGAACCTTGGCCGAAGCGGTGCCCAGTCGCTCTTGTTCCGGCCTCCAAGCGGCCCCTCCAAGGCGGCTGCTGCCTACATCAGGCAGGGCGAACGCTTAGGAGTGCCTGACGCCTACAAGTGCCGAATGCGCACGCCATGGTGGAGAGTGCCGCAGGTACCAGTGGCCGATCTGTTGGTGACCTGCATGAACGCTGACACACCTCGCCTGGCGGTCAACGAGGCAAAAGCGCATCACCTCAACTCGGTACACGGCCTCTACCTTGCCGAGGGGTACGGGGGCATGGCGTCAGCATTGGCAGTTGCCAGTTTGAATAGCGCAACCCTGCTCGGCGCCGAACTCGTTGGCCGTGCCTACGGGGGCGGCATCTTGAAGTTGGAACCCGGTGAGGCCGTGAAGTTGCCGCTCCCCAGTCCTGAGGTGGTCAGCGAAGTATCCGGCGAGCTGACAGCGATGATTCCGACACTGCGCAAACTGATCGCCAATGGCCTGCTCCTCGACGCCGTTGGGCTGGTCGATACCGTGATCCTCGAACGCCAGAGCGCCATGAGTCACGACAAGGTTCTGGATCTTCGGGAGGCTCGGGCGCACCTGTCACAGCGCCGGGTGACGAGGGGGGCCAAGGCGGTGGAGTCATGAGTGGCTCGTAAGCCGGGCAAATCACTTCTGACTGGGGCGGCGTGTGCGCCGCTCCGGGACCACCTCACTTCCGTTCGTGCCACCACGCCTCTACCGACCTCGTGGAGCCAGGTAGAACAAGGATTCCTGGCCGCAATGGCCGAATTCGATGCCAGCGTTGCTGCCGGGAATGTGTCCGAGGGCGAGAGGCAGAACGGAAAGGGCGACTACTTCAACGACCTGCTGGCCATTGTTTTGGAGTCTGCCTCGGGCAAGTTGCTGACCACCCGCGGGCTCGTCGCTGGGATGATTTTCCCGAAGCACAACCTCGACGTGACCTATCCAGCCTCGGGAATCGCCGAAGTACTGGTTGAAGCCAAAATGCTCGGCACGCCCAAACATCCAGGGAGTCCGGCAGAGGATGATGCCGGACGCCGCGCCAGCGCGGATCTGTTGAAAAGGGCCAAGGAACTCGCCTTCAAGGCCGTTGATCTGAAAGCTGGTTTTGGATTGATGATCTCCCAGCAGGGGGGCCATCAAGACGCTCCGGCTGGCGACCTCGCAACGTGGAGCAAGAACAGCAAGCCGAAGACCTACTTTCTGATGGCCGTGCGGGTTACGGGATCGGCGGATCTGTTCGCCTGCATCAAGACCTCTGACAACGTGGCACAACTGCTCGACGGGGTGGGCATTTACGCCTACACCAACGACCATCTGGACGAACCCGCACAGGGCTACTCCGCCGCCGCATTTCCCGGGCTGTCCATTCCGCGTTCGTTGCAACTCGAAGCGACGCTCCACACGATCTCGAACATCCTTGCTGCGTTGCCCGTTTCGTCTGCCGACCAGGAACCAAACGCCACGGCGTTGCCAGTAACCGTCGATCCTCCACACGTTACGGAATGAACGTGTCGGGTCTGAACCGGCCTGACTTTTCCGGAGACTCGTTGGTTTGGTTCTCTCATGCCGCATCGGGCTGAGACTTGTGACGGTAGTCGGACTCGACCTCGGCCGGCGTTCTGTCGTCGAGTTCGGAGTGCAGGACATCTGCGGAATGTGGGCTCTGCAGGACTTCGCGGAGATCATGTACGCCCAGATCCACGGCTGGCCCCCCGGTGTCACCGGGGTGCGGCCGTGTGGAGGACGTCCATGCCTCACCGAGGCTCGAGCGAGCCATGGCCGAGGCGGCTCGGGGGGGTGGCGGAGGAGCAGGGCTACGAGGTCACCGATCACCGGCTCGATCTGGTGGGGCTGTGCCCCGACTGCCGGGTGCTGCCGACCGGTTGAACCGAGTTCACCGGTGGGGCGGGCGTGGCGGCGATCGCCGGGGCCGGGCTCGGTGCCGGCCCGGTGCCGAGCCCGGGGTCCGGTGCGGTCAGGGGTGCTCGGTTGGGGAGGACGGCGAGGACGACCGCACCGGCCGCCGCCACGATCAGGGCCGCCACCAGCAGACCGAGGTCCATGCCGCTGATGAAGGCATGGCGGGCCGCGGCGGCCAGGGCTGTACCGGTCGCACCGCCCACGTGGTCGGCCACGGCCAGCGCCCCGCCGAGGGAGCCGGTGATCAGGGCGGAGGCCGAGGCGGGGATCGAGTGCCCGGCCAGCAGCGGCCCGAGCTGACCCTGGTAGCGGAGGTTGAGCAGCGTGCCCAACACCCCGACACCGAGCGCCCCGCCCACCTGCAGCGAGGTGTCACTGGTGGCGGACCCGACGCCGGCCTGTTCGATGGGGACCGAGCCCATCACCGACTCGGTCGACGGCGCCATGGCCAGCCCGGCACCGATGCCGATCAGGATGAACGAGGGGAGCAGGTCGGTGTAGTGGGACGCGGCACCGGTCCTCGACAGCAGCCCCAGCCCGATGGCGATGCAGAGCATCCCGGCCGCCACCACCGGCTTGGTCCCGAACCGGCGGGCCAACACGATCGACATCGGAGCGGCGATCAGCAGAAGCAGGGCGATGGGACCGACCCGGATGCCGGTCTGGAGGGGGCTCAGCCCCAGTGAGAACTGGAGGTACTGGGTCACCAGGAAGAACATGCCGAGGAGGGCGAACAGCACCAGGGCCAGAGCGGCGATGGCGCCGCTGAACCGGCGCGATCGGAAGAACTGGAGGGGGAGCATCGGGTGGTCGGAGCGCCGCTCCCACAGGACGAAGGCGGCGATGACGGCGCTTGCCCCGATCAACGCTCCCAGCACCGACGGCGAGGTCCACGTCAGCGACGGGGCCTCGATGATCCCCCACAGCAGGAGCCCCAGTCCGAACATCGACGGGATGGCGCCGACCACATCGGGCCGCCGTGGTGCCGGGTTGCGTGAGTTCGGGACCAGCCAGATCGACGCCAGCAGCCCGATGGCGGCGATGGGGAGATTGACGAGGAAGACCGACCCCCACCAGTAGTGGACCAGTAGCCATCCCCCCAGCATGGGACCGACGGCGACGCCCAGGCCGGCCATCCCCGACCAGATGCCGATGGCCCGGGCCCGGTCGCGTTCGGCGGTGTAGACGTTGATGAGGATTGACAGGGTGGACGGCATGATGGCGGCGGCCCCCACGCCCATCAGGGCCCGGAAGACGATCAGCCGGTCGGGCGAGCCCGACCACGCCGAGAGCGCCGATCCGGTGGCGAACATCACCAGCCCGGCCATGAACATCCACTTCCGCCCTATGCGGTCGCCCAGCGCACCGAGCGAGAGGAGCAGGCCGGCAAAGACCACCGAGTAGGCGTCGACGATCCACTGGAGCTGGCTGGAGCTGGCACCCAGGTCGCGGACGATGGACGGGAGCGCCACGTTGAGGATGGTGTTGTCGATGCTGATGAGCAGCAGGGTCGTACACAGCACGGCCAAGGTGGCGGAGCGCCACCGGCCGCCGGCGGTGCCCGGGGTGGTCACGACTGACCCCGATCGTCGGCGGGCACAATGACGGCGGCCAGCTTCTGGAGGATGACGGCGGCCACCGGCTCGTGGTCGGCCACGCTCCGCAGGCCGGCCAGGAGGGTGTCGACCGCCAGCTGCACGACGAGCTCCTCGGGCAGGTCCTCGTGCCGGAGCCAGTCGAAGGCGAGCTCGGGGAGCATGCCGACCCAGCTGCGCAACACGGTCCGGATGGCGGGCGGTGGGACAGGTGGCGCCGCCAGGATGTCGCACACGATGGCCACCACCTCGTCCCAGGTCTCCTCCAATACGGCGTGGATGGCCGGGCTGGCCAGCAGGCCGCTGGCCATCAGGTTGACGAAGGCGTGCCGGTTGCGGGCCAGCACGTCGAACTGGTGCCGGACCAGTCCTCGCAGGCGCTCATCGGCGGGGGCATCGTCGCCGGTGCGGAGCTCGACCGAGCTGATGCGGCCCGCCACATGGCGGAAGGCCTCGAGGTAGAGGCCCCGCTTGTCGCCGAAGTAATAGGAGGGAAGGCCCCGTGCCACCCCGGCCTCCTCGGCCACGTCGGCGATGGTGATGTCGTCGAACGGCCGGTCGGAGAACAGGGCGATGGCGGCATCGAGCACCTGCTGGCGACGGTCGGGGCGCGGGCCGCTCCTCGGGCTGCGGCGCGGGTCGCCCTGGGTGCCGCGTCGACCGGGATCGATGCCGGTGGCGACGAGATCGGCCATGGCACGAGGATAGCCAAAACTTGATCACTGTTCAAGAAACTGAATTGTGTTCAATCAGGTGGTGCGCCAATCGTCGATGGGATCAGGAGCGCCTACTATGGGTGATTCTGGGGTGGGCGGCGGATCGTCATCCGGACCCGGGCGACGGGGATGTAGCTCAGTTGGCTAGAGCACCTGCTTTGCAAGCAGGGGGTCGTGGGTTCGAATCCCATCATCTCCAGCCAATCGCACGCGGAGCGCTGCCTGAGACAACTGCACTCACAGGAGTCTCGCCAAACGTAGGTGGCCACATCACCGGTGGCGACAGCGCTTTGACCACAACATTCCCTTTCCGAAGCCATTGCGGACTGATTGGTGGCACGGTCATGCGACGTTCTGCAGCTCTGACCAGCCACTTTCCATCACGACAGGGCGTGGACCTAAGTTGCCAGTCGGTCCTCCGACACGCTCCAGGTCCACGCCCCGCAGGCCTGGAACCTGGGAGTTTCTAGCGCCGCCGTTTAAAACGACTCGCTCCAGGTCCACGCTTCGCAGTGTTGACGTCAGCTGGACCTCTTCGGTGGAACCGATGCGCCGGTACCGCACAGTCAGCCCGAGTGCCTGGTAGAGCGCAGCTCGGTCGGCCTGCTCAATGCGCCCGAGCAACTCGGGCAAGTCTCGCAGAGCCGTGAGCGTCTCGACCACCTCGTCGAGACTGAGCGGCCTCGGGGCCGGAGGGGCGGTCGCCAACACCGACTGGGCGGCGTCCTTCTCCCGCTGGGTGGCCGCTATCCGAGAATCGCCGGCGTCCAGGGGAACGCTCAGCGACCTCAGGATCCGGTGGTGGCGTGTCGTCCATCTCACCAGCATGGAGGCGCGCGTCATCAAGGTGGTCGATTGTTATGGTCATGGGAGAACTTCCTTCTCCACCCTCTCAAGAGTTTGATTCGGCTACAGAATCTATCTCACTTGAGGTTGACACAGAGGGCTGTTCTCGGTTCGGATGTACCGGGAAACCGGCGTTGGTGCACGGTGTCACCTGGCCGGACGCCCCGCACCGGCGGATGCGGCCGATCAGTTCCCGGACGAAACGCGGACCGCCACGCCCAGCGTTCGCCGATCCCTTGCGGTGC
>JAYVYR010000035.1:0-8774 GCA_043784065.1 Acidimicrobiaceae bacterium | reverse complement strand
TTGAATGCCGCGGCGAGCAAGCTCAGCCAGCCCAACCATCGGGATGCGTCGAGTTCGTTACGAAGTATGGCCACGCCGATGGCGACCAGGAACACGCCGGTCATGGTGGCACTGGCCGCGAACAGCACGTTGTTCAGGTCGGCGAGCAGACGGACGACGCTGGGGTCCGGAATGCCGGGTATCTCTCCAACCATGAACGCCAGCAGTGCAATGGGCACTGCGGCAATGGAGACCACCACGGCGGCGGCCACTCCTCCACCAAGGATCATCGGCGCAACTGTGGCCCCTCCCCGCTGGATCGGGCGTGTCTGCGAATAGAGGTAGCCGACGAACCACACCAGTAGTCCCGCCGCCAGTAAACCGAAGATCATGCCGGTCTGCAGGGCGGTTTTGTGGGCAGCGGCCCATGCCACTGTGGCCGCCGGCGGGCCGTCAACGCGCGGTTGCTGCGGGTAGACGAATCCGGCCAGGAGTTCGAGTACGGCGAATGCCGTTCCTGTTGCTGCGCCGAACATCGCCAGTGGCCGATCACCCATTGAATCCCCCGATCTCCGCACGCCCTTGCAGACCAGGCACCCCCTCCTCAGACGGACGGGATGCGCCGGAAGCGCCGAGGCGCGTCAACGGTTGGGTCTGGCCCGTAGCCCCCGGTGTACCGTGGCCCATGCCTACCGCACTGATCACCGGAGCCTCACGGGGGATCGGCCGAGCCACCGCCTTCCGACTGGCCGCCGCCGGCTGGAACGTCATCGGCGGTGTTCGCGATGAGGAGGCCGGCGAGTCCCTCATCCAGGGATCTGCTGGACAGATCACCCCCGTGGTGATCGACATCACCGATGGCGGCCAGGTCGCCGCCCTCGACCAGGTTCTGCCGCCGAACCTTGACGCCGTGGTCAACAATGCCGGAATAGTGGTGGGCGGACCGGTCGAAGGCGTCCCGATCCCCGAGTTCCGCCGTCAGCTCGAGGTCAATCTCATTGGCCATGTGGCCGTCACCCAGGCCGTCCTCCCCAGGATCCGTAAGTCACGCGGGCGCATCATCTTCGTGTCGTCGCTCAGCGGTTGGATCTCCTCGCCCATGGTCGGTGCCTACTCGGCCTCCAAGTTCGGCCTCGAAGGCATGGCCGACGCTCTCCGCATCGAGCTGCGCCCGTGGCACATCCCCGTGGTGCTGGTCGAGCCGGCGCAGACGGCTACCGATATGTGGCACAACGCAATGGACCAGATGGATGCCACGGTCGCCATGATGAGCCCCGACCATCGCCGGCTCTATGCCAAGCACATCGCGGGCCAGCGAACAGGCATCCCGAAGAGCCAGAAGATGGCGACGCCGGCCGAGGGTGCAGCCGCCGTCATCGAGCACGCCCTCACCGTCAAGCGACCTCGGGCCCGCTACGTAGTGGGGAAGGGGCCCCGAGCGATGGGGGCGGTGGCCAAGGTCGTGCCTACCCGCGTGATGGACCTTGTGTTGGCCACCATGGGTGGCGTGCCCCGCAAACCCTGAGCCATCCTCACTCCGGTCACTCCGGGCACTCCGGGCACTCCGGGCACTCCGGTCCGAGCCCCGGACCCGAATCTGCCTGCGGCATCAGTCCTGGTCGGATTCCGTGCCGGCCCCATGAGGCAGGCGGTACCGGTTCCAAGGCCATGTGCCGTCGATCTCCACGGCTAGTGACCAGCTCAGAGCGATGCGGATGATGACGATGGTGGCCAGGACGGCCACGCTCGACGGCGTCTGGCTGACGATCACCGTCCGGATGATGTCGGCCACGATAAGTACTTCGAGACCGAGCAGAATGACCCGGCCGAGGTGTCGACGGCAGCGCTCGTAGGCCCCGGCGCGCATGTCGGGATTGACGCACCGCACGGCCGACTCTGCGAGCACGATCAGTCCGCCCGCCACCAGGATGAAGACCCCGACGCCTTCAACGACCTGGATCACGTTTTCGACGTCGTGGTTGAAGCTCATGTCGGGTCCTCGTGACCGCCGTGCCGGTGCAGGCCGAACTTAGTGTCAAACCCTCCCGAGACCGAAGTCCCGACTGGAGCTACTCAGCCGGATGTGGGGAAGTGCATCGGCGCCCCGGTCGTCCACAGATGGACGAATACATCGGCGTAGGCCCGCCACGGGCTGGCCTCGGTGTAGCGGATCGATTCGTCGTCACAGAATGACCGGACCACTGATCGGGCTCGCCTGAGGTTGGCCCGGGGCATGGTGGGGAAGAGATGGTGCTCTATCTGGGCATCGAGGCCACCGACCATGAATCCCGTGACCAGTCGTTGGCGAAGGTTACGTGACGTGAGGATCTGACGGCGCAAGTAGTCGAGGTCGTCGGCGGCCGACGGGACAGGCATGCCGACATGGTTGGTGAGGAAGCTTGCACCCAGGTAGAAGCCGAATGCGGTCTGGGTGACGGCAACGAACACCACGGCCTGCCATACCCCCATCACCAAGAACGGCGCAACGAAGAACAGCCCGGCGTTGGCCGCCAAGAGAGGGGCTTCGATGGCCACACCCCGGTCGCGCCGCTGCATCAAGTGGATGATACTGGCCATGTGCAGGTTCAGGGCTTCCATGAACAGGAGGGGAACCAGGGTGATGGCCTGGACTCGGGCGAACCACCGGGGTAGGCCCCGCCGAGCCTCCACCTGTTCGCGGGTGTAGGCGAGGGCCCCCGGCTCAAGGTCGGGATCCTTGCCCGGTTGATTGGTGTGGGCGTGGTGGCGATTGTGCTTGTCGAGCCACCAACCGAAACTGAACCCAGCGCAAAGATTCGATAGCACCAGACCGATAGCGTGATTCCGTCCTCGGTTTCGGCTGACCTGACGGTGCCCGGCATCGTGGGCAATGAAGCTGAGCTGCGCCAAGGTGAACGCGATCCCGAGCGCCACCAACGCGGTCCACCAACTGCTCCCGAGCAGCACGCCGACGGTGCCCAGTGCCAGAAGTGCCGATGCGGTGGCGGCGATCTTCACCGAATAGTAACCCTGACGCTTGGCCATCAGCCCGGCGTCGCGTACCCGGCGGGCCAGTGTGGCGAAGTCTTGGGCGGGAGCGGCACCCGTATCGTCCGGACCGGGATCGGCCTGGGCAGGTGCGGCGGTGGCGGTCATGATGACTCCCGGTCAGTGCGCTCGTCGGATGACACTAGGGATCGTCCGGATGATCGGGACCCCGCCATGTTGAGCCTGGAGCCAATCGATGCACGGGATCCGGCCGGTGTCTACCGGGCGGCCCGGGCACCAGTCGGCACCGACGTCGCAATGACGCCCTCAGACTACGGGACCACATGGTCCCGTAGGCCGCGACGTGATGGACCGTGTGGAATTTCCTTTGGACTAGTCGGGACGGAGGGCTGGCCCGTGGGTGGGAACGGTCAAGAGATTCTTGGCGATCGCTGGCCAACCGAGGTACCCGATCTCGACACGGCAGCTGGTGCCCTAGCGTCAGGAACGTGCCCGGACGCGTGCGCCTCCCGCTGCCTGATCACGACTTCGATGTGACCGAGGTGGCGGTACCATGGCACATCTTGACCTCACATGGACATGAGGTGGTGTTTGCAACCGAGTCGGGCCAGGGTATCCCGGCGGCTGATCCCCGACTGCTGACGGGAGTGGTGTTCGGGCTGCTGGGTGCACAACCGGAGCCCAAGGCCATCTACGCCCGTGTGCTCAACGACCCCGCATTCAGGACTCCGATCTCGTGGGTATCGATCGCTCCTGAGTCATTCGACGGGCTGCTTCTGCCCGGCGGCCACGCACCAGGCATGCGCCAGTACCTCGGGTCGGTTGTCCTGCAGAAGAAGGTGGCATCGTTCTGGCAGCTCAACCGCCCTGTTGGTGCCCTCTGCCACGGCGTCTTGCTCTTGGCCAGAGCCACCGACCCATCCACTGGTAGGAGCGTCATCGCCGGGCGCCACACGACTTGCCTCACCAAACCCATGGAGCGCAGCGCCTACCTGGCGACGGCTTGGAAGCTCGGCCGCTACTACCGGACATATCCGACCTACGTGGAGGACGAGGTGGTCGCCGTTCTCGACCATGCGGAGTTGTTCAGCCGTGGCCCACGCAGCCTGAAGCGGGACGACGCCGAGAGCGACGAAGCGGGGTTCACGGTGCTCGATGGCAACTATCTATCGGCTCGTTGGCCGGGCGACGCCTATACCTTCGCGCGCCGGTTCAACGAGATGGTGAGCTGAACGGCCGAACTGCTGCGGTGGTCCACCAGAAACACTCCCTATGCCACCTGGTGGTCAGGTGGTGCGAGGGATGTTGATGACCAGGCAGCTGCCGGTCGCGGTGGCAACGACCTTGCCTGACCCGTCCACGATTTCGGCGGTCCGCATGGCCTTGAGGAATTCGATGCCCCGAAGTTCCACAGGCGCCGAAAGCTGGCCAAGGTCTCGATGCGCGAGGTCGGCGAACCCAGGATGGCCACCAGCACGGCTACTCCCAGTGCCCCACCCACCTGGCGAGCCGTCTGATTGACGGGACTACCCACTGCGAAACGTTTGGGATGCAGGCTCGACACGGCCGCGGCGGTGAGGACAGGGAAGGTAAGGCCGAGACCCAGGCCGACGACCAGGGTCTCGGGTAGCCAGTCCGGCAGGTATTCGGGGCTGACTCCGACTCGGAGCTTGCACCAGACCAGTCCAGAGGCGAACACGACGAAGCCCACGAGCAAGACGGGCGGGAAGCCGATCCTTCCTGCCAATTTGCCAGGTGGTCCCGAAACCAGGGCTGCTACCAGGGGACCAGGGTCATGGCCAGGGCGGCAAGGAGTATCGAATACCCCCCCACGCCGGTCCGGAAGAGAATGTTGCCCAGAACCAGGGCAGCGGTCGTCGACGCCAGGAAGGCCGGGCTGGTCCAGCCCCGGGACGGGCTATGCGAGATCGTCAGGACCAGAGCGGAGAGACCACCGCCCGGTAGCACGACGCCCAGGTAGTCGGGTGTGGCCGAGGGAACTGTCGGGACGCGCCCCTCGAGCACCTGGCGACCGACCGTCCATGCCACCAGGCCAACGGGCAGGTTCACGAAGAATGCAGCACGCCAACCGAACCCTGCCAGCCCGACGGCACCTACTGACGGTCCCGTGGCCACAGCTAGCGCACCGATGCCGCCTCACATGCCCACCACCCGATGCGATGCCGCGTAGCAGCGACCCCAGACAGAACACGCCGAGCACGGCGAGAAACACCCTCCGGCTGCCCAGGCGATCGGCCGTCCTTCCGGCCACAACCAGGAGCGAGTCGAGCACAATGCTGTAGCCGGCGACTAGCCACGCCAGTCTGGCCTGCGAGTCGGGGGAGAACGTGTGCTCCAGCGCCGGAAAAGCCACGTTCTCGATGGACAGATCGAGCGATGCCATCAGGGCACCGAGCGCGGTTACCAGGAACACAGCCGGGCGCCGTCCGGCCCGGCCGAGTTCGAACCGGGCCTTGGTGAACGTACCAAGTCTTGTTGTAGAACTTACCGGACCGGATCGCATCCTATGATGCAACTCTTCAAGCTCTAGCAATGGAACGGAAAAGTTTCTCCGACATGGACTGCTCGGTGGCCCAGTGTTTGGAGGTCGTGGGTGAATGGTGGACCATGCTGATCGTGCGAGACGCGTTCGTCGGGGTGAGTCGGTTCGAGGACTTCCGGCAGCGACTTGGTATCTCGCGCAACATCCTCCAGCAGCGTCTTACCAAGCTTGTCGATGTCGGCGTACTTCGGCGGGTGCCCTACTCCGAGCACCTCCCTCGCGACGACTACCTCCTCACACCGAAAGGCCAGGATCTGTGGCCGGTGCTCATGGCTGTGCGCCAGTGGGGCGACTCCCATGCCGCTCCCGACGGGCCGCCACTCGAGAGCGTCCATGACGGCTGCGGTCAGGTCAGCAGCCAGATCCTCACCTGCGGTACCTGCGGCGAGGCTGTGGGTCCCTGCGACGTCCACGCTGTGCCCGGCGCGGGCCGGTCGGCTGGGCTCGTGCGTACGCGTCGCAATCCTGTCGGCTCGGTCTGAGCAACTGCGGTCGATCGGCCCATCATCCGGAGCAGCGGACGGTTCACTTGGTGACGGTCGGAGGCCCCGGAGTCCGCACTGCAATTGCATCACGACCAGCCCGTTTGACCTGATAGAGCGCAATGTCTGCCTCGTCGAAGAGGCGCTCCACAGTCGGCATCGACCGGTCGAGGCTGCTCACTCCGATGCTGAGGGTCACCGGCACCTCGACTGTGCCGGCTAGTTCCCGAAAGATCCGCTCGGCAACCTCCACCGCACCCGGGCCGTCGGTCTCGGGCAGCAAAAGGGCGAACTCGTCTCCTCCCAGCCGGCTCGCCACGTCGAACGGCCGCACGCTGTCGACCAGAATCTTGCCGATGGAGGCCAGAACCCGGTCGCCGACCACGTGCCCGAAGTTGTCGTTGACCGACTTGAACTGGTCGACGTCGATCATCAGGAAGCTGAGCGGGCTACCGGTCCGCAGCGATCGTTCGATTTCATCGTCTGCGCGCTGGCGCAGCACGCGCCGCACGGCGCACCCGGTGAGCTCGTCGGTACCTGCCAGTTCGGCCAACCGCGCGAGTAGGCGCTCCTCGTGCTGCTCGAAATGACTTCGGTTGAGTGCTGCTGCCACCGAAAGTGCCGCCGCGCCGGCCAGAGTGCCAAACAGGCAGAAGGTCCAACCCTCAGCCGCAGTGAAGTGCCGATCGATTCCGACGACGACACCCACCGCCAACAGGGTCGACAGCCCGCAGAGGAGAGCCGACCGAAAGGTGAACATCAGTGCCGCATAGACGAGGGGCAGGTAGAGGAGAAGGAGGATCGGGCTAGTGACACCGGTGTCGAGCAGCGCCACCAGGCCTACCGCAAACGTCGACGCCACCGTCCAGGTGACGGAGAACGTCGTACGCCACGACCGCCCGGCCACGATGGGTGCAACAAGGACGCCAATGGATGCGCACGCCGCCCACGACACGATGATCGGCCACAGCAGGGTGCGGTGTGGCCCGGCCGGGGTCAGGTGTAGGTACAACATGACGACCAGGGTCTCGAGCAGGAAGATCCCAAAGCCGATCCGCATGTGGGCGAGCCAGAACCGCCTGCGCGCGTAGAGCTCGGACTCCACGCCGATCGTGTCGGCCAGCATCTCGTGTTTGGTCGAGTCCATGGGCCCCGTCGCCCTTCAAGTCGTAGTCAGTTCCCTATGTGTCGGTCGTGGACCACTCCAGCTTTACGTTTCGCAACTGAAGGATGGGCGACATGCAGGCCACTGCTCGAGATTGATTGACTGCTCAGCCGACGCCCGGGCTGGCGCCGGACGACGAACCGGGATCTGCGGCAGCAACGGAGGGCGTACACATGCACGCCGCAGCAATCAGTCGTCGAAGGGACTGGACAGTTAGCCTCGGCGCGGCCTCGGCGCCACCAATTCGACTGCCGTTCCGTCCGGGTCCCGGAGTTGCAGCGACGGGTTGCCATTTTCGCGGACTACGCCGGCGTGGTCGATCCCCACAGACCTCAGATGGTCGGCCCACGCCTCCAGGATGGCCCCGTCGGGTACTGCGAAGGCCAAGTGGTCAAGTGCTCCGGTGTCCCCGCGTTTGCTGGCTGACGTGTCCGTGGTCAGCACGATGACGACTCCGGACTCCTGATGGCGGAGGGCCACGTATCCGATGGCTGGGTCGGCCTGGAAGGGCTGTAGGCCAAGGGCGGCGGCATACCATCCTGCGCTCACTGTCACATCGGCCACTCGTAGCTGTACGTGCGAAAGTCCGGTCATCGGGCCGGCCGTCTCACCGGACTGGGCACCTCGCTCGTGGTTCACCGAGTCGACCCGTGGCTCGGTTCGAGCGGGATGGTCGGGACGACGATGGCCGGTGCCTCGGTCCCCCCGTCGATCTCGAACACCTTGCCGGTAACCCACGACGAGGCGTCGGAGGCCAGAAAGAGGACAGCGCAAGCAATGTCCTCGGGCTCACCGGGCCGGCCCATCGGCGTACCGGCCAGGAATTGTTCCCGAGCAGACTCATCGGTCAGCACGACATCGAGGGATCGGGTGGCGACGCCACCAACGTCGAGTGCGTTGACCCGCACCCTGGGTGCCAATTCAGGGGCCAAGTTGCGGGTCATGCGATCAAGGGCGGCCTTGGCCGCGCCGTAGGCCACGAACATCGGTTGAGTCATGGATGCTGACCGCGACGAGATGTTGATCACCGAACCTCTGCCGGCCGTGTCCACCATCTGGCGGGCAGCCAGCTTGGTCAAGGTCAGCGGCGCCGTCACGTTGAAGGCGAAGGTCCGGGCCATGAACCCTTCGCTGGTGTCGAGGGCGGCCCTCGGCATGGCCCCACCTGCATTGTTGACCAGGATGTCGAGCTTGCCGAGCTCCTCAACTGTTCGGGTGATCAGATGTCTGCACTCGGTCTCGATGATCACGTCGGTCGGGATTACGACCGCCCGACGTCCGAGGGCCCGGATCAGACCGGCCACCTCGTCGAGGTCCGATTCGGTGCGGGCCGCCAGCACCACGTCGGCTCCGGCCTCGGCCAGTCCGATGGCGATGCCCCGGCCGATGCCGAGCCCTGCCCCGGTCACCACGGCGACCCGGCCGTCCAAGCCGAACCGGTCGAGGATCACCGTCCCGTGCCGTCCCTGGACGTGGTGCCTGGACGGTGGTTGGAATCGATGGCGGGGTGATGGCGCATGGGGGTCGTCCTTCGATTCGATGGGTGCCGTCGCTAGACGACCACTCTGCCACCGCTATCGATCGCTGTCCTGGAGTA
>JAYVYR010000034.1:0-6819 GCA_043784065.1 Acidimicrobiaceae bacterium | reverse complement strand
GGTCACCGGTGGTGCAACCGGGATCGGCAAGGAGATCGGCCGGGTCCTCGGAGCTGATGGTGGCTCCGTGGTGATGGCCAGCCGGAAGCAGGACGTGCTCGAAGCAGCAGTGGCCGAGCTTGCAGCCGAGGGACTAGACGTTTCGTTCGACGTGTGCGATGTGCGCGTTGCCGAATCCGTGCGGGCTGTGGCCGACGGCGTGGTGGCTGAACGAGGCCCGCTCGATGTCCTGGTCGACAACGCCGCCGGCAACCTTTGCGCCCCGATGTCGGCAAACTCCCCAAACGGGTTCAAGGCCGTCGCCTGTTGCCTCATGTCAAACCCTGCTTCAACGGAGATTCGTTGCCTCACGTAAAACCCCGCGCCTAGCGACGCTCGTTGAAGGCCCGGCTGACTGCGCGCGGCAAGGGTCCGGTCTTGGCCAGGGCGAGGCGCTGAATCTGCGGCCAAGTCGGCCGTGGACTCGCTCACCCGCACCTGCACCCCTACCTGCGCTTCGGCGGTGGGGTCCCTGCGGCATCCGGGTCAACGTCATCGCCCCGGGTTCCATGCTCGCCACCGAAGGCCTGAAGCGATCCGCCGAGGCCGTGCCGGGAAGTGCGCCGTCCATGCCCACCAATCCGCTCGGCCGCCACGGTCACGGATCGGATGTCGTCTACTTGGCTCTCTTCCCGTGCGGCCCGGCGGCCCGGCGGCCCGGTTCGTTTCGGGCCAGGTCATCGCCGTCGATGGAGCCAGGTCGGCAGACACGTTGAGGATGCAGGCTGGACCCATCTGAGACGCATGCCTCCGACCGCGTCAGGGCAAGACACCGAAAGCCCGCCGTTCCCGCGGCCATGTGGCACGACCTTCGGCCAGGTCCAGGCCAGCCAGTAGGGCGTCTCGGAGGTCCCGAGGGTCGACACGTCGTCGTAGGTGGAGCGGGCGGCGGCCCGAACCGATGCTTCGGACTGTTCGGCGGACACCCGGGCCCGCTCGTCCGGATCATCGATCCCACTGGCTGCAGGCGCGGCTGGCAGTGCGCCGAGGGTGATCGAAGGGAGCGCCAACGTGACTGTCTGTCCATCAAATGGGTTCATGGCCATCACAGTGGAGCCGAATCCGAATACTTTGCGAAGAGTCATGTGGAGTTTGGGCACCCGCATCCGGTGCTGCACCGCGAAGAGTCGGGCCGCGTGGCGCAGGATGCCCTGACCCCCTGCGGATGTACCAGCCAGGACGCCGGGATTGCCGGCCACGAACAGGCACGGGAGGTCGAAGGCATCGGCCACGTCGAGGAAGTGGGCCGCCTTGTCCGCAGCGTCGCCGTCAATGGTGCCGGCCAGCACACTCGGATCAATGGCGACGATGGCGATGCTCCGGCCACCCGGATGGGCCAGGGCCGTGACGATCGGTGAGCCGGATGTTTGTTGCACGTCGAGTAATGCGCCTCCGTCGACCAACGCCTCGAACACGGGCCGGATGGCATGAGGCCGCCGGGAGTCGGGTGGGATGAGGGGTAGTAGGTCGACCCGTCGCCTACCGGCGTCCGGCCCGTCGCGTCGGGGTAGCGACTCCCAAGCATTGAGGGGGAAATGAGCCAGGTATCTACGAGCCAGGGCGATGGCCGCCCGGTCGTCGGCCACCACGTTGTGGACCACTCCTCCGGAGTCGACGGCAACCGATGGACCGCCCAACTCCACGTTGGTGACGTCCTCGCCGGTTGCTGAGCGGACCAGGAGCGGGCCCGTCGCGACTATCGATGCCGATTCGGTCATGGCTATGAAATTGCTCAGCGGCGCGGTCAAAGCCCCGTGGCCGGCCGAGGCCCCGCACACCAGATTGACGAGCGGGACCCGTCGGGACAGCTCGGCCAGACTCATGAAATCGCCTGGCCGACGACCGTTGGCCGTCTCGTTCACACGGTGGCCTGCATCCTCCAACATCATGACAAGTGGGACCTGCTCCTGGCTGGCCAACCGGCACAGCCGGTAACGTTTGTCGGCTGATCCACTGCCGATGGATCCGCCGACCTCGGTCATGTCTTCGGCTCCGGCCAAGGCCGGGCGCCCACCGATCCGTCCCGATCGTGCCACCAGGGCATCCCACGGAACCGGCGGATTCTCGGTCGACCCGACCAACGTCCCGAGCTCCGCAAAGGTGCCACGGTCGAACAGGCTGTCGAGGCGCTCGCGTGAATCAAGCCGGCCCGGTCGTGCTGGCGGGCACGACGGGTTTCGCCCCCTATGGCCAGCGCCTCGGCCTTGCGGCGGGCGATCTACTTGAGCGCCGGACCCCAACCGTCCAGCTTGTCGTCCACGCCCATTCCTCTCGACCGTTCCCCGCCACCGCTGTCGGCTGCGCCCACGTATGATTGGTCAGCGGTGAATTGGCTGCCGTTCCGAGGCGATCCCTTGGGTGAGAGGTGCCGATGGGTGAGTTGCGCGACATCAAGAGGCGGGTCGAGGCCCTGTTGGAGAGTCTCGGCCACGACCCGGACGAGGTGGCTTCGGCCCTCGAGGTGGCCGGTGTCCAGGGGGTGCCGAGGAGCAATTCGTCATGTGCCGTCGCCCTCTATGCCTCCGCCATCATGAAGACCGACCCTCGGATCAACGCGGTCGCTGTCGGTCCGTGCACATTGATCCTGACCCTGTTGAAAGATGACGGTCGGCCGGGCGGCAAGCTCACCGTGCAACTGCCGAAACCGGTGCGGGGCTTTGTCGACCGGTTCGACACGGCCCACTATCCCCGCGTGCTGCGGCTCCAATCAGTAGAACACCAGGCCCCGGCACCTGTCGAGGTCGAAACCGGCCGCTGACTGGCAGCATCGGACAGGTTCCACCCGCCGGTCGAGGGGCGGGCCTACGGTGGCGAGCGCGTCAACCTGTCCGAAGCACCGAACGAGGAGTCCGCAATGCGAATTCAGTATCACCTGACCGGTCGACGAGCACCGACGGTCTCCCCGTTGCCGAGCAATGGTCGGACACGGATGGCAGCGCTGCTCGTATCCGGAGTGGCCGTCCTCCTGGCCGCTTGCAGCAGTTCGTCGTCGTCGACGACCACCAGCACTGTCGCGCCCACCTCAGCGCCCACGACCACGGCTCCGACCAGCCCGACGACCTCCGGCCCGGGCACCACCGCAACATCGTCGGGCTCCAAGATCAGTGGCTGTAGCACCAGCAACCTCGCTATCTCCCTCGGTAGTCCCAGCGGCACAGCCGGGGCCATCCACTATGTACTCACCTACCGCAATGTCGGAACATCGCCCTGTACCTTGTTCGGCTACCCCGGCGTGTCGTTCCTGGATGCTGGTGGAAGGCAGATCGGTAGCCCGGCCCAGCGCACCGCCGGCATTGGTGCCACTTCGGTCAGCTTGGCACTCGGTGGCAATGCCTACTCGTCGGTTTTAGTCTCCGACCCCGGGATCCCACCATGCTCGTCGTCGGCCATCGCAACCCGGGTGCAGGTGTTCCCGCCGGGTGAGACCCATGCCGCATTGGTCGCCGCCCCAAGTGCAATCGCCGTGTGCTCGTCACCTAACACCCCCAGTTTCCTTGCGGCCATCATCGGCCCGTTGGTGTCCTCGACTCCGTGACCGGAGCCAGAGGAGTCGGTGATTCGGATCAGGATCTCGGCCCTCGGTGGCGGGCCGGGCCTAGGTCCGCTGGGGGTGGCTGGTGATGTCTGAAGTCGGCGACTAGGTGTACACCATGGATCCGGGTGTAGTCAGCAGTTCACCCGTCTCCAGCCAGGTCTTGAGGCCGGACAGGATCATCGGCCAACCCCGGTTGACCTCAGGGTTGGTGTCGTCGCGCAATTGGTCGTGGGTCAGGCGCAGGCGACAGGAGTCGCCGATGGGTTCGATGTCCCACCTGGCCCTCGAGACCCCTTCGGCCTCGACCTCGGGGCTCCAGCGTGCCGTGATGGTTTGGACCAACTGCTCGGGTGGGTCTACCTCGAGGACCTCACCCGTGCCGAGGATGTTGGCGCCATCGGGGGAGCGCACCTCGATCGACGCCCCTTCGATCCAGTCTGACGTCACCCGGTCGCCGAAGTTGTACCTGGCCCTGATGTCGGGGTCGACGATCGCCTGCCACAGCAATTCAGGCGTCGTCATGATGTAGAGCTCGTACGGCATCTCCATCAAGGGCCTCCTTGGGTCGCCACGTCGTGTCTTGGTGAGATTTGTTGCCCGGTTCAGCGTGGTCGGACCTCAGTTCCAAGTCCAGCGGTGATGAACAGGACGGTCACGGATCCAGCGGCGTCGGCGGTATGCCACACGCCGGGCGGGTTCACGATCGCATCGCCGGCTGTGAGGGTCACCTGGACGCTGTCGTCGTCCACCTCCTGGTGGAGGGTGAAGGTGCCGTTGGTGCAGATGACCAGCTCCCTACCGTGCGGGTGCATCTCCCAGGAGTTCCATGGTTCGTTGAACGTGTGCATCGACACCAGTCGACCTCCGGCCCCGTCGGCTGCGTGGCGCTCACCGTACCGTTCGTACCAGTCCGGGGTCCCGGTAAAGGTCTCCTGCAGGACCACTGTCGTCCCCAGCCCGAGGTGGACGGGTACTTCGGACAGCCGGAATGTCGAGGCATCGCTCATGAATGCATGGTGACACCGCTGCCGGCAGAGCGGAAGGGCCGTGGGTACCTGATGCCGTCGGGCCGCTCGGGCGGCTGCGTGGCTAGACCAGAAGTCGTTCATCCCGCTTGCACCTTGACCAGCCAGATGAATCGGCCGACCAGTGGGATCAGGATCCAGACCCGTTGACGTCGCAGACCGATTCTCCTCGGACATCCCGGACAGGGGCTCTCGATCTCGGCCGAAAGGGCCCACTGTGTTCAGTAGGAGCAGCCCCGGGCGGTCACCTGCCCGTAGCCGGCGGCGTGGGCTGCTTTGCGCCCGCCACGTCCCGTCGGGCGCCCGGAACCGGATGGCGGCGACGTGCCCCTCAGGGACCAGTAGCCGGACCTGGTCGTGGATGCCGAGCATGTCGACCAGTTCATCGAACCGTGACCCCACGCCCGGAATCCCGACAGCGCCGAACATTTCGTCGCGGTAGCCGCGACGGCCGAGGGTCTGAGTCTTGCCGCCGGCCCGCGACGTCTTCTCGATCAGCGCGACCCGTCGTCCCTGGTGGGCCAGGAGTGCGCCCGGCGGTGCGCCGCCATATCCGGCTCCAACCACCACCACGTCGAACTCGTCATCCCCCGGCTGAGCCACCCGATCCCCAATCGTCAGGCCGTCGGCACTAGGGCGTGTGCGCCCGGGCTGGACGGGCGGCCGTCACCGGATCAGTGTTCGTTACCGTCCTTCCAGTCGGCGCCGACCGACCGGTGCTGCGGCTGGTCTGGGTCCAGATGGCAGTGGCGAAATTCGCCACTTCAAGATCTGGCAAGGGACGCCACCAATCCCGCACGCCAGGCGGAGCACGGTGTCGACATGCTCAGGGCTACCACGTCGCCCGTCCTCTCGACGAGGCAGGACTGCTCCAGTTGGTGCGTGCGGCGCACCGCGTCGACCACTGGGGCTGCATGGCATCTCGTTGCGCTCGTGACCGAGTGGTGCACACTGGACCTGTGACCGATGCTCCGAGTGGGGACGACGACCGCCCGCTCCGACGGATGGAAGCGGGCGACCCCTACATCGTCGACGACGAGATAGCGGGCATGCACCTACGTGCCGTCACGCTGACCGAGGCGTACAACGCCACGCCGGCCGCTGATCCCGAGGGACGCCGACGAATCCTCGAGGAACTGCTCGCCGGGATCGGCCCGGAGACCGTGATCCGGGCACCTTTCCACTGCGACTACGGCGTGTACTGCTCCATCGGCGCCCGCACGTTCGTGAACTTCGGGCTGGTCATCCTTGACGTGGCCCGGGTCACCATCGGCGACGATGTGCAGATCGGCCCGAACGTCCAGTTGCTCACCGCCACCCATCCGGTCGACGCCGACCGGAGGCGGGCGAAGTGGGAGGCGGCCGAGCCCATCATCATCGAGGACAACGTCTGGCTCGGTGGTGGGGTGATCGTGCTGCCCGGCGTGACCATCGGTGAGGACACCGTCGTGGGGGCTGGTGCGGTGGTGAACCGCGACCTTCCGGCCGGCGTCGTGGCCGTCGGCAGTCCCGCTCGCATCGTCCGCGTCCACGGCCGGTAGAAGGGCTCCTCCATGCGGCATCCACCGCCGGTGGCACCGACCAGCCCTAGTTACCACCGGGATCAGTCGACTCGGACCAGTGGCGGATGGAGCCGCATACCCCCGCCACGCAGGTAGAGCTCGGCGGGCCGTCCCGTGGTCACGGCGCGGCGCCCGCCGGTCGCCTCGACGAAACCGGGGGTGGCGAGCATCTTGCGTCGGAAGTTGGCTGGCTCGAGGGGCGTGCCCCAGACGGCTTCGTAGGCCCGTCGCAGATCGCCGAGCGTGAACGGCTCTTCGACCAGGTAGGCGGCCAGATCCGACCACTCGAGGTCCTCGGCCACCTGCTCGACGCCGGCCACGAGAATGGAGCGGTGGTCGAAGGCCAATGGCGGGCTCTTCTTGGCCAGCACCATGTCGACTGGCCACCAGCGGCCACTGGCCACTATCCCGCCTGCCGGTGGTGTGGCCCGCTCGGCCACGGCCACGAAGCCGACCGTCACCACCCGCGTGCGCAAGTCGCGGTCCGGGTCTGCAAACGTGGACAGCTGCTCGAGTCGTTCCGGTGCCACCACCACTCCGGTGCGGCCCGCGACGGCCCGGGCGGCGGCCGAAACGAGCGGCTCCTCGTCATCGACGACGGTGCCCGGAAGGGACCATGACCCGCGGTCGGGTTCCCGCACCCGTTCGACGAGGAGGA
>JAYVYR010000033.1:0-2582 GCA_043784065.1 Acidimicrobiaceae bacterium | reverse complement strand
TCTTCCACATCGACGATGTTGAGCGTGGTGTCCACGTACCCAGGAATCCGCCCATCGAGGAACTCGAGCACCGTCCGACCCGTCGGTGTGGGGGCCCGGTCGCGCGGACCCACCGGAGTGGTCGGCTGCACCAGCACCACGGGCAGCCCTTCGGCCGCCGCACGCAGTACCTCGTGCTCGGCCACGTACTTCGACTGTTTATAGAGGCCGAACAGGTGGTCGATGTGAGCGAAGGACCGCTCATCGACAGGTGTGGTGGTGGTAGCGCCACCGAGGCCGAGCGTCCCAACTGTCGAGGTGTAGACGACCCGGTCGACCCCGTGGCGGCGAGCCGACTCCAGGACGTGGCTGGTGCCCGTCACGTTGATGTCATAGAAGGCGGCGGGATCGCGGGCCCAGAACCGGTAGAGCGCGGCCACGTGGAACACCACCGTGCAGCCGGCCACGGCCCGGTCGACTGCGTCCGGGTCCCGGAGGTCTCCGGAAACGACGTCGACATCGAGTCCGTCCACATTGGCGCTGTCGCCACCCGGTTCGACGAGGGCCACCACGTCGCAATTCCGGGCCAGCAGGGCCCGCATGACAGCCGAGCCCACGAACCCGGCACCCCCGGTCACCAGCACCCGTGTGCCATCAGTCAGAGCTTCCGTGCTCTCGGTTACCCCCACTCCACCGTCGGTCATGCCGAGGTGGCAGTCCGGCCACCGGGGCGGCGCCGACCCCGCTTCAGGGTGTTGCGGACCATGGACGTACCGACCTCGAACAGCAGGCCGGCGTTGCGAGTGGCATCGGCCAGGACATCGTCGAGGGCGGCCACGAAGGCGTCGATCTCCTCGTCCCCGATGATGAGCGGTGGCAGCAACTTGACGATGTTGACGTTGTCGGCGGCCACCTGGGTCAGGATTCGGTGGCGGTGGAACAACGGAACGACGATCAGCTGCGAGAAGAACCCCTTGCGGGCCATCTCGAGCATCGTGAACCGGGTCCGGCCCCGCCCTGACGTCGGAGGACCGAAGACCAGTCCCACCATGAGGCCCATTCCCCGCACCTCGTGGAGCAGTTCGTACTTGTCGACCAGCGGAGCCAAGGCGGCCATCAATTTGTCTCCCTTGGCCGCCGATCCGGCCACCAGGTCCTCGTCATCGAGCACCTGCAGGGTGGCCAGTCCGGCCACCATGGCCAGTTGATTGCGCGAGAACGTCGACGAGTGGACCACCGCCCGCTCCATCGAGCTGTAGACGGCATCGAATACCGCTGCCGTGGTGAGCACGGCACCGACCGGAACGTAGCCACCTGACAGCGCCTTCGACAGCGTGATGATGTCGGGCTCGAGGCCCCAGTGCCGATGGCAGAAGAAGCGACCGGTGCGTCCCATGCCCGTCTGGACCTCGTCCATCACCAGGAGCGTCCCGTACTGGCGACACAGGGCCTGGGCTTTGCGCCAGTAGGCCTCGGGGGCCAGGTAGACCCCCTTGCCCTGGATGGGTTCGACGATCAGGGCGGCCACGTCCGCTTTGCGCAATTGGGCGCTGAGAGCATCGATGTCAGCGAACGGCACCGGGTCGCAGTTCGGGAGGAGGGGGCCGAAGCCCTGCCGGAACTCCTTGCCACCGTTGAGTGAGAGGGCCCCGTTGGTCAGCCCATGGAAGGCGTGGTCGGCATAGAGGATCCGATGGCGGCCGGTGGCGTACCGGGCGAACTTGATGGCCGCCTCGACCGACTCGGCGCCTGAGTTGGTGAACACGACACGTCGGATGCCGGCGTGAGCCCGCTCCACCAGTGCCTGGCCGAGCAGCCCGGGCAACAGCGCGCAGTCGAGCTGGGCCAGATTCGGAAGATCGGCATCAAGGGCCTGGCGGAGGGCATCCTTGATCACCGGGTGGCTGCGCCCTACGGCGAAGACACCGAATCCGGAAAGGAAGTCGAGGGTCCGACCTCCCTGGTCGTCGACCAGGTAGGCGCCTTCGCCCCGCACGTAGGTGCGGTCGAACCCGAGGGTTGTGAGCACCTTGGCCAACTGGGGATTGAGGTACTCGTCGTGCAGCGCATATGCCTCGCCCCGGTGGGCATCCAGCAGTGCGGCCAGATCGAAAGACACGGTCACGCTCCCGTCAGCCCAGGTAGGTCCAAGTCCGTTCCAGCGGCCCGGCCGCCACGACGGTCCCACAGTACCGGGGCCGTCCGTCTGGCCGGGGCGACGTGATCGGCTCCGTCTGGATTGACAGCGATGACCTGGACGCGCCCAAGGTTCGCCTACCCGGTGAGGGCGGTCGCCCGTTCGAGCCGGGCCGAGTCCGGGACGACCTCGTGCTGCGGGCGGGGTGGAAGTCCGCTTCCACCGTTCGTTCTGGCTGGATACCGGATGGGCCGTTCGGCCTCCGGCAAATCACTCACCCTCTCCGGATCGACCGCGCCATTCGCTTCTGAGTCAAAGGGGGACCATCCAGTTCCGAAGGAGCCTTCCGCATCCAAATGAATGGGTAGCAGGCAATGGTTCAACTTCGGAACCGTGCCCCACTGATCTGATGGCAGTCAGCAGGTGAGCCCTGCGCTGGGAGCGCGTAGCACGACGTGCTACGCTG
>JAYVYR010000032.1:0-7531 GCA_043784065.1 Acidimicrobiaceae bacterium | reverse complement strand
CATGTTCTGGCGATGGCCCAAAGAGGTCATGTAGGCGCTCGCCATTCCGTCCGATCCGTCACCGGGCCAGAGGCCGTTGCCAGAATTGCCGGTGTTGGCGGCGAGCGCACAGACCTGCCCAGCCGATGGCGCCGGCCCACAGGCGTCCAGCGCCGGGTCCAGGACCACACCGGTCGAGGCCAGGTGCGCGGACCAGGACTGGGCGGCGGCGGCCAGCCCGGCATCCACGGCGAGCGCAGGAATCGGCTGGCTCGCCGAGTTCCGGACAGCCCGTTCAGCGTTTATGCGGGCCAGGAGATCCTGCGAGTAGAGCGCCTGGACGGTGTCGATCGAAGGCCCCGAAGCGGTTCGCCCAGTCCGAGGGGAGCTCGATGGGACGAGGAAAAGCCCGGCCATGAGGGTGCATGCCGCACCGGCAGCGCAAACGGCCCACAGGGTGCGGCCCGACCACTCCCAATCCCGTCCGGTGGGGACGGGCCTCTCCGGTGCCACCGTAGATCTTGGCGATCTTCTCTGATTCACGCTTCCATGACTCACGTTTCGTTGCCCCTCCAGATTCCGGCCGGGTACCCACCCGGGATCGCTGTCTGCTTGCTGCCAGTCTGGCCGCCGGTGACGCACGAGGGGTCGACCCGGTCAGACGCGCTTCGCATGACCAGCTCCACGAGCTCAAATCGTCCCGAATCGTCAGTCGTTCGGGTTCCACTGCATGTGGCACTTCGTCGGGATCGCGAGTCTTCCGCCGGCGCACGGGTTCGCGACGCCGGCGAGGACCGCCTACGAGAACTTGGTGACGGGTCGCTCAAGGAGGACCCCATCGACCACGACATCGATCTTCTCGTTGTAGAAGGCGATCAGACCGGCGATGGGCATCAGTTGCCGTGTCGGAACGTCGTAGGCCCAGGCGAGGTCTTCGATCAGCTGATCATTGACTGCAACCGACCAGTAGGCACTCGTCGTTCCCTTGTACGGACACGACGTCACTGTGTCACTCGCCCGGAGGTGCTCGACGTTCACATCGAGGCGATCGAAGTAATACCTGGTCGGCAGTCCGGTCTCGAAGGCCATGACCGTCCTGGACGACTCGGCGAGCATGATCCCGTCACGCTCGATCCGCACCAGCCGGTCCGACCGCAATGCGTCGACCCTGGTGTAGGGGTTGCGAGGGTGGACGAAGACCTGCTCGTCCTCTTCGAACCATGCGTCCAGCGCCGCCCAGTCGAAGCGGACCGTCCCAGTGATGCCCTTGATGTCCGAGGCGACGTAGTGGTGGGCGACGCCCGGTCGTTGCTCCTCCCCGACGCGCACGCCGAAGCGTCGAGCCGTACCTCGTCGCAGGTGTTCCTCGTGCTCCTCGTCGATCAGGATGTCGGCACTGACATCGGCGATCGGGATGTAGTAGTGCGGGTAGTAGGGCCACTCCCAGACGTAGCGGGCGGACGTCGTATCGATGACGACCGAGCTCCCCAGGGTGGCGCGGATGCGTCGGGGGACCGGTTCCACATGGTTCACCGGGACGATCGCTTCAGGAAAGTCGTTCACAACGCCCTCTTCTGGGACCGGTTCGGATTTCGTCCGCCTCCGCACCGGGACGGGTGGTCGTTGCCGCCGGAGCAGCCCCGCCGAAAGGGCTGCGGCATCCCATGCCCCGACTAGCCGCCGATGCGGATCAGCTTCTTGTTGACGAACTCGTCGGCTCCGAAGCGGCCGAGCTCGCGGCCGAAACCCGAACGCTTCACACCCCCGAAGGGCAGTTCGGCGCCATCGGCACCGACGATATTGACGTACACCATGCCCGTGTCGAGCTTGTCGGCGACCCGTTCCCCTTGTTCCGCGTCGTTCGTCATGACGTAGGAACCGAGACCGAACGGGGTGTCGTTGGCGAGCCTGACGGCCTCGTCCTCGGAGCCGACCCGGTAGACGGACGCCACCGGACCGAACAACTCCTCGCCGTAGGCCGGGTTGTCCGGCCCGATGTCCGTCAATACGGTCACCGGATAGAAATTACCCCGGCGCTCCCCACCGACGACCAGCGTCGCACCTGCCTCGACGGCGCGATCCACCTGATCAGCGAGGCGATCGGTGGCCAGCGCCGAGGACAACGGGCCGATCGTCGTGTCCTCCGAGGTCGGGTCCTCGGGTGTGACGGCGGTCATCCCGGCGGTGAACTTCTCCAGGAAGGGCTCGTACAGATCATCGATGATGATGAAGCGCTTGGCGGCATTGCACGCCTGGCCCGTGTTCTCGAGGCGCGCGGCGATGGCCGACTCGACCACCGAGTCGAGATCGTCGGTACCCAACACGATGAACGGGTCCGAGCCACCGAGCTCGAGGACGACCTTCTTGAGGTTGCGCCCGGCTATCTCCGCAACGGCGGCGCCGGCCCGCTCGGAGCCGGTCAGGGAGACTCCACGCACACGGCTGTCACCGATGGCCCACTCGATCTGGTCGTTCGTGGCGTAGATATTGGTGTACGCCCCCGGCGGGAAGCCGGCGTCGTGGAAGATCTCCTGGAGGGCCTCCGCCGATTCGGGACACTGCGGTGCATGCTTGAGAAGGATGGTGTTGCCGTTGACGAGGTTGGGGCCGGCGAACCGGGCGACCTGGTAGTAGGGGTAGTTCCACGGCATGATCCCGAGAAGGACACCGAGCGAGCTACGGCGGACGACCGCCGATCCCTCACCGTCGAGCAGCGTGATCGGTTCGTCGGCCATGATCGCTTCGGCGTTGTCGGCGTAGAATTTGTAGATCGCCGAGCAGAACTCGACCTCGCCGACGGCCTGAGCGATGGGCTTGCCCATCTCCCGCACGATGATCCCCGCAAGTTGCTGGGCCCGCTCGGAATGCAGCTCGCCGACCCGTCTGACCAGTGCGGCGCGCTCGGCGACGGACGTCGAGGCCGACCAGGCGCAGTGGGCGCCGTCCGCCCCGGCGATGGCGTCCCTCAGGCCGTCGTCGGTGATGGTCGGGTAGGTCTTGACCGTCTCACCTGTCGCCGGATTGACTACCGCATACTCAGTCATCTGAACTCCCATTCGCTGTCGCCGATCGATAGGCCTGTACCCGCTGCGCTGTGCTGCACGGCCGGCACGATGAGCACCCTATCTTGCGGAATCTGCAATCGGATCTCGGGTCCGTGGACCCGTCCGACCGGTCGAGTGTGACGACCCAAATCGGCTCTATCGACCAGACCGATGCCGCCGGCGGGACATCTTCCCTACATCAGTGGGTCGATGAGGCCACCGTATGCCTCCGGGCGGCGGGTGGTCAGGAACGGGAACAGTGTGAGCCAGTCCTGCCGCTGGCCGAGATCGAGTTCGGCCACGAGCACCGCCGGCTCGTCCCGTGGCGCCTGGACCAGCTTGCGGCCGTAGGGGTCGGAAATGAACGACGAACCGTAAAACGTAAGGGGATCTTCGGTGCCGATCCGGTTGACGGCGACCATGAACATGCCGTTGGCGATCCCGTTCCCGAGGATGACCCTCTCCCACAGGGGCTCGGTGTCGAAACCGGGGTGGTCCGGCTCCGAGCCGATGGCGGTCGGGTAGACCAATACGTCGGTGCCGGCCAGTGCATAGGCCCGGGCCAGCTCGGGAAACCACTGGTCCCAGCAGGTCGGGAAGCCAACGGCGGCACCCTCGATCGACAGCGGACGGGCCACCTCTTCGGCTGGCCCGGGCTCGAAGTAGCGGTCTTCGTAGTAGCCGGCGGTAACGGGGATGTGGAGCTTGCGGGTCCGCGATGCCAGCGTTCCGTCGGGAGCCATGACGATGGCGGTGTTGTATCCGAGGTCCTGTCCGGGCCGGGCCTCCCACAGAGAGGCGTGCACGTAGACGCCCGTCTCTACGGCGAGCTCGGCGGCGAAGGTCGCGGTCGGACCGCCTTCGAGTGACTCGGGCTCGACCCCGGGCCGGGCGCCGTCAGGAGTCACGGCGAAGTAGGGCGACAGGGTCAGTTCCTGCAGACAGACCAGCTGGGCACCTTCGCCCGCGGCCAGTCGCACGCCCTCGGCCAGCGCGGCCCGGTGCTCGGCCGGATCGGGATGCCAGCGGTGCTGGACGGCACCTACCCGGACCAGGCGGGGGGGCCTGTCCCCTACCTGGGCGTGCGAGACACCTGCCGATGCTGTCAGCAGTTTCATCGCGTCGCAGTGCGGAGTGGCACCTGCTGGGTGATGCAGTGCGGTCCACCACCGCCATAGGCGATGAGCAGCCCGGGCACACCGATCACCTCGCGTCCGGGGAAGGCATCCGCGATTCGCTCAAGGGCCTCTTCGTCGCTCTCGGTGGCAGCACCACCGGCCACGGGGACGATGGCCGCTCCGTTGCACAGGGTGAGGTTGAGGTAGGCGTTGGGAACGCGGACGCCGGCCACCTCGCCGAAGGCCAGCGGGGGGAAGTCGATGACCTCGAGGCCGGCGGCAAGGGCACGCTCGCGGTTCTCCGCCATCGACTCGTGATCGGGATCACCCGCTGGTCGCGACTGCAGTAGCAGCTCGCCTTCGTCGGTGAAGGTGGCGATGCAGTCGATGTGGCCATCGGTGTCGCGGTCATCGACCAGCCCCAGACCGAGCCAGACAACGTCGGTCACCCCCAGGTACGCACGCAGCGCGTCCTCGATGGCCGACCGGTCGAGCTCCGGATTCCGGTTCGGAGCCAGCAGGCACTGCTCGGTGGTGATGAGCCTTCGCCGACCATCGACGAGGAACGAGCCACCTTCGAGCACGATCGGCGCTTCGAAGGTGACGTCGCCATACATGTCTGCGAGCGCACCGCCGGCGGCCTCGTCGCGGTCCCAACCGACGAACTTCTCGCCCCATGCGTTGAAGCGGAAGTGCACCCCGGCTCGGCGCCCGGCCGCATCCAGGGTGAAGATCGGCCCGTTGTCGCGCATCCACGAGTCGTCGAGTGGTAACTCGATGAGTTCGACGGGCCCGGTGAGCATGGCCCGGGCCTCGGCTGCGGCGGTGCCGTCGGGCACCACCATGGTCACCGGCTCGAAGGCGGCGATTGCGTTGGCGACCTCGGCGTAGTCGCGCTGTCCCGCAGCCAACTCGGTCCCCCAGAGCTCACGCCGGCATGGCCACGCCATGAGCATCCGCTCCTGCACTGCCGTTTCCGGCGGCATCCGGAATCCGTGGTCAGCCGGGGTGTCCGTCGAGGTCGTCGTCATCACCATCGATCGTACTCATTGCAGCCGTCTCGACCGGTGCCGGTCGAGGGTGCGCGGCGGGGTGCGCCGGCCTGCTGCGTGCGAATCCTACGAGTACCGGACAGGAACTCTCCGTCTCTGCATGTCGGCTCCGACCTCGATCGGTACCTCGGTCAGTTCGAGGTGGACCAGGCCGATCTCGCCGCGCCGAAAGGACGACCCCGACAGCGGCAACCGGATCACGCTCGATCGGTTCACAGTTCCGGTGGCCGAGGCGGACCAGTTGGAGCGGGCGCGCGTGACGGGATGGCGTTGCCGTGGGACGACGAGGGACCACATTGGTGTATTCTTGGTGTATGACCCGCACAAACATCGACATCGATGACGACTCCTGTCGGGCCGTGATGCAGCGCTACCACCTGTCGACGAAGCGTGAGGCCGTCAACCTGGCATTGCGCTTGCTTGCTGCCGAAGCACTGACCATCGACGAAGCTCGGGCCCTGCGAGGTTCCGGGTGGGAGGGCGACCTCGGTGAGCTCCGCTCCAGCCGAGTTTCGTGATTCTGATCGACTCCTCGGCGTGGATCGAGTTTCTGCGGGACACCGGAAGCACGGCCTGCAATCGGGTTGAAGAACTCCTCGGGACGGAAATCGCCGTGTGCGACCCGGTATGGATGGAGGTCCTCGCCGGTGCCCGTGACGATCGACATCTCACAGACCTCCGGGGATTGCTTGCTGGAGGCACGCTCTTGGCAACTGAGTCGGTCGACTATGAGGAGGCGGCGGCGCTCTATCGGATCTGCCGGCGACGCGGTGAGACACCTCGAAAGCTGATCGACTGCCTGATCGCGGCAATCGCCATCCGATCGGATGTTCCAATTCTCCACGCCGACTCGGACTTCGAGGTTCTTGCGCGACATACAGCTCTCCGAACTGGCTAAATCCGAGAACCTCGTTGGGCTCGCCTTCCGCTGCGAGGTAGTCCGGGAGCCGAACGGTGATGTTCTTCGTCAAGGTGTCTTGCAACAAATGCACCCCATGGATCCCGGCTGGCCAACGGGCCGGTTGGCGACCTTGCACTCAGTAGGGCGCCTCGAGATCGGCGAACATCGGAAAGTGCTTCACATTGCAAGTCAGCAGTTGGGCATCGACACGAAGTGCTGTAGCCGCTATGACGAGGTCGGCACCGTCGATCGAACGGTGGCTCGGGAGCCACGTTCGACCAAGCGCGCCGGCATCTTCTGCGATGTCCGCATCAACCGAATGCCAGATCAATGTCGACAACAGTTCCCGAGTGGCGGTCTCTTCCGTCGGCCTCATGCCGGCGAGAACCTCGACTCGGGTCATCTCGCTGGCGTGGAGTGGCGATACGGCCCGCTCGCGCCGGAGGACATCAGCGGCACCGCCATGGCCCCGGAGATAGTCGATGAGCACCGACGTATCAACGAGGGCGGTCACGAATCGCGATCCCGAAGGCGACCGCCCGAGCGCATACCTTCGACCCACGCTTCGCCGTCGGACTCCCGATCCTTCCACACACCAAAAGCCCGCTTCATCGTCGCCAGGTCCTCTTCGGTCGACCTTTTCACGCCGTAGACGATCTCCACGGCATCGCGGATCAGTGCGGAGATCGACCGTCCGGTGCGGGCAGCCTCCTCATCGAGGGCGCGGCGCTCCTCCGCCGTGAGAGAGATCTGGGTTCTCTGCATGATGTAAGTATACATCATGCCTGCGCCAACCTCGACAACGCCTGAGCGATCGCCCGATCACGTTCGTCGGTCGCATGCTGGTACCGCAGGGCAGCCGCCTGGGAGGCGTGGCTGGCACGCCGCATCAGTTCCGCGACGCTGGCACCTGTGGCCGCCGACCAGGTGAGACCGGAATGTCGCAGGTCGTGAAATCGGAGGTCGTCCCGCCCGATCCCCGTACGTGCGCGGGACCACGCCACGCTGAGGGAACGATCGGTTCCGGAAACGACGAAGGAATCAGCGTCCTCTCCGACATGAACGACGAGATGTGCAGCCACCAACTCGAGAGCATTGGGAGGAATGGCAACGGAACGCCGGCCCGCTCGCGTCTTCGGCTCCTTGATGATCGTCCGGCCCGACATCGCCGTCGTCCGGGTGACCTCGACGGTGAGGAGTCCACGTTCCAGGTCGACGTCCTTCCTCCGCAGCCCCAGTACCCCTCCCCTCCGCAACTGGCACCATGCCGCCAGAACCACGGCGACCTGAAGGTCAGGAGCCATCAGTTCTGCCAGTTGGTCAACCTCGGCCATGGTGGCGATGGGTCGTTCAGGGGCTCGCTCCACGGCAGCCCCACGGATCTGGCACGGGTTTGTCTCGGGGAATCCATCGGTCACAGCTGTACGCATGATCGAG
>JAYVYR010000031.1:0-9655 GCA_043784065.1 Acidimicrobiaceae bacterium | reverse complement strand
TAGGACGGTGCACAGCAGGACGGCGATAAGAATCACCGCCCACTCGATAACCCATCGGTAGCCGCCTGCCGACGAGCTGTCCTCGCCGAGGACACCCGGTTCATCGGACCCTGCACCGGGTGCCCCGGTCGCCACAACGGTGCCTAGCCCGAAGTCAGCCAAAGGCCCGCCAGGCGGAATATCGGTCGAATCGGTCGTCACGGTGCACCGACGCTAGTCGACTCAAGTACACGTTCCGGGGCGAGCGATACGAGGGTGACGTGGAGCGAAGCTGACCCTGTGCACTTGTCGGAAACACCTCAAGCTGTCCCGTCGACACGCGGCTTCAGGTACCCCCGACGTGATTGAGCGGCCAGACCACGGCGACGGCTCGGCCCACGATGAGCGACTGCTTGATAGGACCGAAGAATCTGCTGTCCTCGGAATCGGTGCGATAGTCACCCATCACGAAGTACTCGCCGGCCGGAACCGTGACGGGACCCGGCATGTTGAACTGCGGGTGCTGGTTTTCAGGGAGCGCTCCGGTGTAGCTCGACTGTTCCAGCGGCAACCACGGCTCCGACAAGAGTTTCCCGTTGACGTACACGTGCCCGTTTCTGCGTCGACACCGACTCGCCCGGCAGGCCGACCACCCTTTTGACCAGGTCCGGAACGTCCTGCTGCTCGAGCGGGGGTCGCTTGAATACGACGATGTCGGCCCGGCGGACCCCGTGGAAGTCGTAGCTCAACTTGTTGACCATGATCCGGTCGCCCACCTGGAAAGTCGGCTCCATGGATGGCGACGGAATCTAGAACGCCTGGACCGCGTAGATCCGGACGAGGACCACGCTCATCAGGACCAGGACGGCACCGACCACGATCGACACCCCCTCGACCAAACGGAGATGGCCATGCTCTACAGATCCGATATCGGCCGGTTCCTCACGATTCTCGGTCCCTACGCCAGATCCGACCCCGGGATCAGCACCTGGCTCGCCGGTCGGGAGGGCGGTCGGGTCAAGTGCCACTGTGCGCCGCCGGAGGCCCGCTATCCGTGAGGGGTCGAGTCACCACTCAGAGCCCGGCGATGAGCTTCTCGACCCGCTCGTCGTTGGATTTGAACGGATCCTTGAGCAGCACCGTGCGCTGGGCCTGGTCGTTGAGCTTCAGGTGAACCCAATCTACCGTGAAGTCGCGGCGTTTCTCCTTGGCCCGCTTCACAAACTCTCCTCGCAGCCGGGCACGTGTGGTCTGTGGTGGCGTGGTCATGGCCTCGGCGATATCGACATCGCGGCATACCCGGTCGATCTGGTCGTGGCGCTGCAGGCGGTAGTAGAGGCCCCGGTTCCGGTCGATATCGTGGTATTGAAGATCCAGTAGCGCCACGTTCGGACTGTGGAGCGGCAGTGAGTGGCGGTCGCGGTAGCCTTCAATGAGCCGGTACTTTGCCACCCAGTCGCACTCACGATGCAGCGACAACGGGTCGGCTTCGAGGCCCTTCAGGCAGTGTTCCCACATGTCGAGCGCCCGGTCCTCTTGGACGGACAGGCCGCGGCGATCGCGGAACTTCAGGGCCCGCTGCAGATACTCGCCCTGGATGTCGAGGGCGCTCATCTCCCGTCCATTGGCTAGTCGGACCGGCCGTCGGCAGGTGATGTCGTGGCTGATCTCGCGGATGGCCCGGATCGGGTTCTCCAACGTCAGGTCGCACATCACCGTCGACGGGTCCTCCAACATGCGCAGCACGATGCTGGTGGCACCGATCTTGAGGAAGGTGGCGTACTCGCTCATGTTGGAGTCGCCCACGATGACGTGGAGACGGCGGTACTTCTCGGCGTCGGCGTGCGGCTCGTCACGTGTATTGATGATCGGCCTACTTCGGGTGGTGGCCGACGACACGCCCTCCCAGATGTGCTCGGCCCGCTGACTGAGACAGAAAACCGCCCCTCGGGCCGTTTGGAGAACCTTGCCGGCTCCGGCGTAGGCCTGCCGGCTGACCAGGAACGGAATCAGCACCTCGGTGTAATGGGTGAAATCGTCGCGGCGGCTGGTCAGGTAGTTCTCATGACAGCCATAGGAATTGCCGGCCGAGTCGGTGTTGTTCTTGAAAAGGAAGATGTCCCCCCGGATGCCCTCCTCCCGCATACGGGCCTCGGCACCCTCGACTAGCGAGGAGAGGATCCACTCCCCTGCCTTGTCGTGGGCCACCAGCTCGGCGATGTCGTCACATTCAGGCGTGGCGTACTCGGGATGACTGCCCACGTCGAGGTACAGGCGTGCCCCGTTCTCCAAGAAGACGTTGGAGGAGCGGCCCCAGCTCACCACCCGGCGGAAGAGGTACCGGGCCACCTCATCTGGGCTGAGCCGCCGCTGACCGCGCAGCGTACAGGTGACCCCGTATTCGTTCTCCAAGCCGTAGATGCGCTTGTCCATTACAGGCACGGTACCGTGCCGGGGCGCTGGACCGGCGCCAGAGTCACCATGTCACCCAGAGTGCACATCGACGACCTCAGCACAGATAGGGAAGTGCGGCTCGCGTCGCCAAGCAGGAGAATCAGGCTAGAAGGGCGACAAGTTCGTCGTCCACCAGGCGCCGGAAGGCCCGACGCCCGTTACCCTCGGCCAGCACCGCGACCTCGAGGTCGGCGGCCGCCAGGTTGCGATCGGGACCGGCCAAAGCACCCACCGCAGAGCGCAGGGCCTCGGTGAGGGACCAGGTGGCCGACCACTCCTCGTCCAGCTTGGCCACGATCCCTTCCGTCTCGCCGCCGAGCACCGCGAACCGGTCTTCGTCGGTGATCGTCCCCTCGTAGGCGATGTGGTAGAGCTGCGGCGAACGAAGTCCGTTGCCTAGTTCCGCAACCAGGATTTCCACCTCGAGAGGCTTCATCTCGTGGGTGAACACCTGCCCGAGGTACTGGGCGTAGAGGTTGGCCAGCGACCGGGCTTCTACGTCTTCGCGGCTGTAGGCGTAGCCCTTGGTGTCGGCGTGACGGATGCCCGAGACACGCAACTGGTCGAACTCATTGTACTTCCCCACGCCGGCGAAGGCGATCCGGTCGTAGATCTCGCTGATCTTGTGCAACGACCGTGACGGGTTGTCAGCCACGATGACAATGCCGTCGCTGTAGGTGATGGCCACCAGGGAACGACCTCGGGCGATGCCTTTCTGGGCGTACTCAGCCCGATCCTTCATCACCTGTTCGGGCGCTACGTAGTAAGGCATGGTCATGGCTGGCGACCTTCCGTCCGGCGACGTTCGATGAGGCTGGCGAACCGCTCGGCCACCTCGTCGTCGGGCACGGCCGTGAATCCTTCGGCGGTGACTGTGGCCACGAGCGGATAGATGCCGCGGATAAGGTCAGGGCCGCCCGTGGCCGAGTCTTCGTCCGCCGCTTCGTAAAGCGACTGGACGGCCAGTTCGACAGCCGTGTCCCGGTCGAGACCGTCGCGGAAACCGAGCTTGATGGTGGTGCGCGCATCGCGTCCACCGGAACCGGTGGCGTTGTACTCGGTTTCCTCGTAGTGCCCACCGGTCACGTCGTAGGTGAAGATCCGCCCAGTCCGGCGGGCCAGGTCGAATCCGGCAAAGAGGGGCACCACTGCGAGGCCCTGCATCGCCATCGGCAGATGTTCACGTACCATCTGGCCGAGTTGGTTGGCCTTGCCCTCGAGGCTGAGGACCACCCCTTCAACTTTTTCGTAATGCTCCAGTTGGGTCTGGAACAAACGGACCATCTCGATGGCCGGTCCGGCGGCGCCGGCAATGGCTACAGCTGAGTAGCGGTCAGCCGGAAACACCTTCTCCATGGCCCGATGGGCGATGGCGTGCCCCTCGGTGGCCCGACGGTCGCCGGCCATAACCACGCCGTCGGCGTAGCGAAGGGCGACAACGGTGGTGCCATGGCGGAAGCCCTCCGACGGTGCTGTGGGCGTGCCGCTGGTCAGCGAGTGCGTCGGCACGCGAAGCCGGCGCATGAGCCCGGCGAAGTCCGGTCCGGGGTCCTCGGTGGTCGTGAAGAGAGGAAGACTCACCGGGGTTACTCCCCGCCCTTCTGCACGTAGTTGCGAACGAACTCCTCGGCGTTGTCCTCAAGGACTTCGTCGATCTCGTCAAGAAGGTCGTCGAGTTCGGCCTTCAGCTTCTCACCGGCCACTGAACTGGCCGGAACCTCCTCGACCACCTCGTTGGTGCGCTCGGTCGACTGCTGCTTCTTCTTCAGTTCTCGCTCTGCCATCGTTCCACTCCTCGTCGTCCTCGTCGCCGGTCGCTACTCAACTGCTCAGTCGGTCGACCAGTTCGGCCGGACTGGCGCAACTGTCCAATAGTGCTTCGACATGTTCCGCCGTTCCCTTCAGAGGATCCATCATAGGGACGCGCCGCAGGGGGTCCGACCCGAGGTCGAATACAAGGGAGTCCCAGTTGGCGGTGGCGACCGATGCGGGCCAGCGCTTGAGGCACTCCCCTCGGAACCATGCTCTCGTCGTTCTCGGCGGGTCAACCACAGCGCTCGCCACCGACGATTGATCGACCAGCTTTTCCGTGTCCAACCGGGCGAACAGCGACCGCGCCGGGCGCAGGTCGTGATACTGAAGGTCGACGGCGGCCATCCGGGGGTCGCCCCATCCGCACCTGTGCCGATCGCTGTAGGCCTCCAGTAATTGGAGCTTGGCCACCCAGTCGACCTGGCGGGACAGCGTCGACGGGTCGGTCTCCAGACCTTGCAACACGTGCTCCCACCGGTCGAGCACATCGGTGCCGATGCCATCGGAACCCAGGCACTCAAGCCCGTGGTCGTCTGCGTACTTGCGGCCCGTCGAGTAGAGCTCCCACTGGATAGCCAGTGCTGTGGCCGTCGATCCGTCGGCCATGAGCAGCGGCTGGGTGAACGTACGGTCGACGGCCACTGCGTGGATGGCCCGCACCGGATCAGCCAGTGCCAGGTTGCGGCTCGGGGTTACATGGTCCTCGATCATGGCGAGGACCAACGACGTGGTGCCCATTTTCAGAAAGGTGGACACCTCGGCCAAGTTTGCGTCGCCGACGATGACGTGCAACCTGCGGAAGCGGTGGGGGTCAGCGTGGGGCTCGTCGCGCGTGTTCACGATGGGTCGCTTGAGAGTCGTCTCCAGGCCGACCTGCTCCTCGAAGAATTCGGCCCGTTGCGACAGTTGGAAGTCGACGGCGCCGATCTCGTGGAACGATGTTTCGCTACCCACCTTGCCTGCCCCGCAGAAGAGTTGGCGAGTCACGAAGTGGGGGGTGATTCCGGCCACGATCCGGCTGAACGGGGTCTCGCGGTCCATCAGGTAATTTTCGTGACAGCCATACGAATTGCCTTTCCCATCAGAGTTGTTCTTGTAGACAACCAGCCGCGAGCCGTCGTGGGACGAGGCGTCGGCCGCCTCCATCGAGCGGATCACGATGGCCTCGCCTGCCCGGTCGTAGCGCAAGGCCTCGAGGGCGTCGCGGCATTCCGGCGAGCTGAACTCGGGATGAGCGTGGTCGACGTAGTACCGGGCCCCGTTGGTCAGGACGGTGTTCACCAGATGGGTCTCGACCATCGGGGGCATGGAGCCCTCGCTTGCCGTCCCCCGGGCGTCATTGCCCGGTGCCTCGTCCTCGAAGTCCCAGCCGATCTGCTGGCGGGCGACATCCCGCGCGTAGGCGTTGATCAGCACTGACGAAGCCGCGATGGGGTTCGGATCGCCGTTGACAACCTGGATGCCGTACTCGGTCTCGATGCCGCAGACCTTGGGAATGGCCATGCGGGCGACCCTACCCTCGCACCGAGGCCATGGGGCACCCCCTCGTACGCTTCAGAGGTACTGCCCGGTACCCACCCGCTCGATGGAGCGGCCCCCGGTGGTCTCTTGGCGGTCGCTGATGAGGGTGCGGATGTAGACGATGCGCTCGCCCTTCTTGCCCGAGATCTTGGCCCAGTCGTCCGGGTTGGTGGTGTTGGGGAGGTCCTCGTTCTCCTTGTACTCCTGGCGGATCGAGTCGAGCAGATCCTGGGTGCGGATGCCTCTGCCCTCATTGGCGATCGTCCGTTTGATAGCCAGTTTCTTGGCCCGGCGGACGATGTTCTCGATCATGGCACCGGAGCTGAAGTCCCGGTAGTAGAGGACCTCTTTGTCGCCGTTCTGATACGTGACCTCGAGGAACCGGTTCTCCTCGTCGTCGCGATACATCTCGGCGACGGTGGATTCGATCATGGCCTGTGTCGCCTTGGCGGGATCGCCACCCCCGAGGACGCGGACCTCCTCGGCGTCAAGGGGCAGGTCCGGCGTGAGATAGCGACCGAAGATCTGGGCGGCCGCCGTCTCGTTGGGGCGCTCGATGCGGATCTTCACGTCGAGGCGACCCGGCCGGAGAATGGCCGGGTCGATCAGGTCCTCGCGGTTGGAGGCACCGATGACGATGACGTCCTTCAGGGTCTCCACGCCATCGATTTCGGCGAGCAGCTGGGGGACGATGGTCGACTCCATATCCGAGCTGATGCCGGTGCCCCGGGTGCGGAACAACGAGTCCATCTCGTCGAAGAAGACGATGACCGGCACGCCCTCTTCTGACTTCTCGCGCGCCCGCTGGAAGACCAGCCGGATCTGCCGCTCGGTCTCTCCCACGTACTTGTTGAGGAGCTCGGGGCCCTTGATGTTGAGGAAGTAACTACGGGTGTTGGTGTTGCCCGTCACCTCGGCCACCTTCTTGGCCAGTGAGTTGGCCACTGCCTTGGCGATCAGCGTTTTGCCGCAGCCCGGAGGGCCGTAGAGCAGGATGCCCTTCGGCGCCGGCAACTTATGCTCGGCGTAGAGCTCCCGATAGAGGTAAGGCAGTTCGACCGCATCGGTGATGGCCTCGATCTGGTCGTCGAGCCCGCCCACATCGGCATAGGTGACATCGGGCACCTCCTCGAGGACGAGTTCCTCGACCTCGGGACGCTCCAACTTCTCGATCAACAGCCCAGTACGCGACTCCATCAGCACGGTGTCGCCGGCCCGCAGCTTGACCCCGATGAGGGCATCCGAGAGCTCGGCCACCCGCTCCTCGTCTGCCCGTCCGTAGACCAGGGCCCGGGTCCCGCCCTCCATCAGCTCCTTCAGGACGACCACTTCGCCCTGCCCCTCGCCTTCACGGGCCAGGACCACATTGAGTGACTCGTTGAGCACGACCTCGTTACCTCGGTCGAGTTCGGAGGGGTCGATGTCCGGGTGGAGCGAGACGCGCATCTTCCGCCCGCCAGAGAACACATCGACGGTTCCGTCGTCGTTGGCGCCGAGGTAGGTGCCGTAGGCCGATGGCGGCTGGGTCAGCTTCTCCACCTCATCGCGCAGATTGGCGACGTGCTCCTTGGCCGTCTGGAGGGTGAAGGTCAGCTTCTCGTTCTGCGACACGGCCTGAGCCAACTGACCCTTGGTCTCAAGCAGCTTCTCCTCCAGGGTCTGCACTCGGCGCGGGCTCTCCTGCAGCCGCCTCCGCAGCACAGTGACCTCCTCTTCAGCAGTCAGGGCACGCGCCCGGAGCGCTTCGAGATCTTCCTCATCTTCCGCCCGACGCTGGCCGTCAGTACCGTCAACATCAACCGTTGCAATCACCTCATCCGAGCAGGGGGACTCGATTCCGACCCTACACCGGCAGCGCTGGCGCACAGACGCTCCCGCACCGGCACCGGGCTCGAGAACAAGCCGAGCCTCCAGTTGGATCGGCCGTCTGTCGATGAGAGGGTTACAGCGGTTAGCATGGGGGTCACAACGGGACCGGAACCGCTCCGAGGGGCGTGCCGGGATCACACCCGTCGGTAGCCGGAACGTCGAGGGCACAGGTCCAACGCGTTCGAGCCGAGCGACACGGCCGCAAGATACGTAGGAGAGACACAGCTGATGAAGGTCTGGATCGACCAGGATCTCTGCACGGGAGACGGCCTCTGCGAGGAGATCGCGCCTGCCGTCTTCACGCTGCTCGACGATGGCCTGGCCTACGTCAAGGACGGCTCCGACGTGAAGGACGAGCCGGGCGGTTCCGCCGGAATGGCCGCAGTGCCCGGTGAACTTGAAGACGCCGTGGTTGAGGCCTCTGAGGAGTGCCCTGGCGAGTGCATCTTCATCGAACAGAGCTGAGCCTCCGTCGGCCGGGCAATGCACCCAGCCGGTCACGATCCGGTACGCCCCAGGTCAGTACGCCATAGGCCGGGCCGACGACTCTTCTTCAACCTGCCACGAACTGGCGCTTCGGACTTGGTGGGAAGTACCCGGTGTCGAGCACGCCCGACACCGCCCGCAGGCGTGCGTCGAGCCCGTCGGTGATGGTCGCCCCTTCCGTCACGTGGAGGTCCGCCAAAATGCCCCCCGACTCGGTGAGCACCGGCCCGTCCTTGCCGGTCCCGGTCCGAAGGACTACGAGCCCCGCTCCGAGTGCCTCGATCCCGTCCACCGTGTCGAAGATCCGAGACGGAAGCATCACCAGCGGTAGCGGGCATCCGCCGAGCGACGCCACCCGCTTGGAGGCATCGGCGACGATCAGCTCCTGGCGGGCGGCGCCCAATACGGCCCGCTCCCGCTGCATGGCCCCGCCCCTCCCCTTGATCAGAGCCCCGACCGGGTCCACCTGGTCTGCCCCGTCGAAGGCGACCACCACGGCGTCATCCCCGAGGTCCTCGACCACGAAGCCAGCGGCCTTGGCGTACCACTCCATCTCGTAGCTGGTTGCGACGATCGCCAAGTCCCGTGGGAGGTGATGACGCATGTCGGCCAAGGCGAGCAGCGTCAGGAACGAGGTCGACCCCGATCCGAGACCGATCCGAGCTGGGGCAGATCCAGACTCCGCCAGTGCGGTCCGGACCCGCCATGCGGCCGATGCCGCCACAGCCCGTCGAGCGGCGAGCTCGGTGATGGTCGACGACCACTGGAGGCTCGCATAGGGCTCGGTGGGACTCACGCCCCCTTGCTAGCCCAGTTCGCCGGCTCGTCGGAGTCGAACGGGCAGCTCTTGACGGCAGGTGAGAGGGGTGCCACTCCTGGTGCATTGGCAGACCTGCCGCAGGGCGAACGAATTACTTGGCACTCTCGATGTGATCGGACCCGTCGTCCCCTGACTCGTCTTCGTCACTGTGGGCTGCGGTGTCAACAGCCGCAGCCACCGCAGGGACCCAACCGATCGGGCCGCCGGGACGGCTGCCCTGCTCCTGGCGGCGCAGCAGGCGGGCCGTAGTCAGGAACCCGGTGTGGCCCACCATGCGATGGTCGGGCCGAACGGAGCGGTCCTCGATATGCCAGGTCCGGTGCAGCACCTCGAGCGTGTTCGCCATGCCGAACGCGCTGTCTTCGAGGACTCCGCGCAATTGGGCTGTCTGGTTGATGGTCGGAAGATAGGAGCAGATGATGCCGCCCGACCGCAGGGCCACTTCGGCGTGGGCCACTACCCGCCAAGGTTCCGGCAGGTCGAGGACGATCCGGTCGAGGCCCCGGACCTCGATCCCTTCGTAGACATCGCGCAGCTCGACTCTATAGTCGGCATCGTCGCCAACCATCGCCACCACGTTGTCGTGGGCCCGGTTGGCGAAGTCCTCCCTCAGTTCGTAGCCGACGACCGAGGCCCCGGCCCGCAGCAGGGCCATCGACAGTGCACCGGACCCGACGCCCGCTTCCAGCACTCGCATGCCAGGAGCGATGTCGG
>JAYVYR010000030.1:0-8484 GCA_043784065.1 Acidimicrobiaceae bacterium | reverse complement strand
AAGTACGGCAAGTCCACCCTGGAGTTGGGCGTGGCCGCTCACGTCGATCTGGCTACCGCAGCCAAGCTGGCCCTCACATCGATGGCGAGCACCGCTGGATCCAATCTCTCGGTCGGGCCTCCCTACGACATGGTGATCTTCCGGGCCGGCTCATTTCAGCCCTTCGAGGCGCGCATCAATGCCGACTCGCCCTTCCGGGCCCGACTCGAGGCGGTATGGGCTCGGCATCTGTTCGACGCCATCGCCGAGCTGCCAGCTGTCGAGGAAGGCGATCTCGAGATATGACCATGCCAGCGGTCGCTGCCGCAGGAGCGGACGAGCGGACCACGTTCGACCCCATCGGCGACCTGCTCGCCCGGATACGTGCGGAGTTCGGCGACGACGACCCCGGAAATGTAGCCCACTACATTCCGAAATTGTCCGAAGCGGATCCAGCTGCGTTCGGCCTGGCCTTGGCCGGGGTGTCAGGCTCCGTGTTCGGGGCGGGTGAAGGCGCGCCGCAGTTCTCCATCCACCTGATGCACCAGGTCTCTCGCAGCGGGCCATCATTGGTCCGGGTGGCGCCCGACGGTTCCGAGCGACCTGTCGGATCTCCGGCTGAGGAGTACGGTCGGCGGCGACGTGCGGGTGCTGTCGATGCAGGGCTACATCGAGTTCGCCACTGCCGAGCAGGCGCTGCTGACAGTGCGGCTCCAGGTGGATGACACCGATCTCCCGTCCGCTGTGGTGGTTGACCTCGACCACGTGACCGTGTGCCACCCCGTGGCCGCCGTACTACTCGGTTCGATCGTCGACGAAGTGGCGAGGCGGGGAGTGACGGTTGTCACCGTGGACCGGAGCGGGCGGCACCTGCTGGCGGCGTCGGCCGAGTTCACCACCCGAGCCGAAGCCATTGCTCACCTGACCGGGGTGCACCACATTCGACCAGTGCACCACTCCGGTCCGTCATCTCCACGTGGAGCTGGACCTCGAGACATCCGCTCAGGGGCCGGACCGCTCAGTTGACCCGCTTGACGGCGGCTGCCGGCACCCCGCCCGGGCACCAGAGGTTGGACGGGGTGCCGACGCACGGATTGGGCATGGTCGGCAGGGTGGCGGGCACCGGCTGCATGGTCACCGATGTGGGCTGCGGGTAGCCCGTGGAGCAACCGGTGAGCACGCCGGCATCGCACTCGGCCTGAACCAGCAGCGTGAGGTCCGTCTGGCTGCCCAGCAGACCGGCCTTCGGCGCCTTTGGACCGCACGTTGACGGATTCAGCGACAGGTCGGCGTTAGCGCTCTTTGCCGCCCCGACAAGGGTGGTGAACGTCGAATCCCACAGGGTATTACCCGAGAAGCAGTTCTGGGCCTGGCCACCGGCGACGGCCAGGTTGCCGAAATCTGCGTTGGTCGGATTGCCGAAGGAGCCGTTGCCCGAAAATTGATTGTTCTTCAACGAGTTGCCCTGAGCATCGTACAGGCACTTGATGGCCGACGGGATTGGCGAGGCGGAAACGATGCCCCCGGTGTTCTTGCATGTCAGGCGTCCGGACGTGTCGGAGGTCGACGGGTAGGGCGCGAACAGGATGCCCCACGCTCCGTTGCCGAGGAACTTGTTGTTCTGCACCGTGTCGAACCGACCACCCGAGATCGTCATGCCGGTACCGGTCGGCCCGAGGCCAGCCGAGCCCTGGACCGGGACGTTCGGGTTGTTGTTGTAGGCCACGAGGTTGTTCTGGAAGACCCAGCACGAGGTTGTCCCGGTCAGGGGGCTGATGGCGTTATCCGGGCAGTGGCCGTTCTGCGGCGGCGGCGGGTCTCCGGTCAGTTGGGTGTTTGTGTCGATGCCGTCCTTGTTGTTATCGAACTTGGAGTTCTGAATAACCAACTGGCCGCCGGAGTTGGTGCCCGAATAGCCCAGGGCGTTGTACTCCATCCACGCACTGGACACCGTGGCATTGCAACTTCGCCGGCAGGCTCCGATGTAGAGGCCGGAATCGGAAAAGTTGTTGGCATACAGCTGGTCGAGTGCCCCATTCGATGCATTGGAGGCGAAGATGCCGTAGAGGGCGCAGCTGGAGCAGGCGTTGGCCACCAACGGGTCGCTGTTGGCGAAGTAGCTGGAGGTGGCGGTCAGGTAGCTACCTTCATAGCCCTTGACGCCGATGGGACCTGTGGAGGAGGCCTGACCGTTCCACCACACCTCGTTGCCGGCACTGCCCGTCCCGGCGAGGAAGTTGCAGACGGTGAGGTTGTCGACGTGAACGTTGGCCGCCTTCCACACCAGGATGCCGTTGCGGCCGAGTCCACTGAGCGTGTTCTGGTCGGCTGGGGCCGAACTGCACGACCCCGATGCGGATGCCAGGGTGCCGTCCACGATGGTGGTGCCGCGGTTCATGCCACGGATGGTCAGGTTGGAGGTGGTGATGTCTACACCGCCATACCAGCCAGAGGAGATATCGGACGGTGACGGGGCATTTGCACCCGTGTCGCCGATCTCGTGGTAGTCGCCCGGGGCCACCAGGATGGTGTCGCCCTTCTTGGCGGCGTTGACGGCTGACTGTATGGTCGAGAAGGTGACCGAGGGCGAGGTGGTGATTCCCTTGTACGTGCCTACGTAGAGCACCCGGGGCGACGCAGGCGCGGCCGAGGCGGTGGGCGTGGTCACGGTCACAAACTGACTACCGAGCAGGGCCAGTGCACCGGCTCCGATGGCCACCAGCGACAATTTGATGGAACGACTGCGTCGACCCACAATTTCCCCCTTCATCGTGGCCTCTCCCCCATTGGTTCGGCCAGAATGCCCTCGCTCGTGGAATGAATCCTCTAGACAGAGCATCGTCACCGTATGCCTCTGGCCTGCTCCTGGCAATCGCATCGGACGGTTGGGACCGGATCGAACGATGGCTCAGGCGGTGAAGGCTCCGTCCAGGACCTCGTAGCCGCAGTTGTAGCCCGGAATGAACGTGATACCCGGGCCGCCGTGGCAGCCGGCGCCACACAGGTAGAGACCCTCGACCGGCACCGGATTGTCTGGCCAACCGCGAGGGCCGGGACGGAACGGACCCATGAACTCAGGCTGCAGCAGTCCGTGGCAGAAATCGCCTCCCGTGCAACCGAACATCCGCTCGTAGGTATAGGCGGGGTAGTTGAACTGGCGCTCAACGAGGTCGGGGAAGTTGGGGGCCATCCGGGTCAATTTGGCCGTCATCCGTTCGGCCATCAGGTCCCGCAACCGGGCCTGGTCGTCATGGGTCGCGCCAATGGGCGCGTAGAAGGCGAAGCTGCTGGCCACATGTTTGCCCGACGGCGCCAGATCGGGGTCGCGTAACGATGGGATCGAGAGATTGAATGACGGTGAATCCGGCACCTCCCCTCGCACACAGCCTTCGAAGTCGGCCTGCATCTGCTCGGGCGTGCCGAAGAACGTCACGTTGTGACTGAGACCGCCGTCGTTCAGCTCCCCGTAGGGGCTGGCCCACTCGGGCAGTCCGTTCAGAGCGAAATGCATCTGGAAGTAGAGCGCACGGTGGTCGATGGCATCGACTCGACTGAGGAAGTCCTCCGGCAAGTGGTTACGGTCGAGGAGTCGGGTGAACGTGGCGGTCGGGTCGAGGTTCGACACCACCACCGGTGCGCTGACCGTCTCGCCGTCGGCGAGGCGGACACCGACGACCCGGCCCGACTCGGTGGCGATCCCGGCCACCTTGACGTGACGCCGTAGTTCGCCGCCGTTCTGATCGAGCAGCTTGGCGAGGTGGTCGGAAAGGGTGCCGATGCCTCCCTTGACCTTGGACATGGTGGCTCCGGTCGGCGAAGCAAGAGCGAATGCCAGGCACAGAGCGCTGCCCTCGGAGTAGGGGCCGCGGTGGGTCGAGTTGACCGACAGGAAGGCGAGCATGCTCCGCACTTGCGCGTGTCGTTCGCGGTCGGGAAGGTGTTGGTCGATGACATCCATCACGCTGCCGAACATGGCGGTACGGATGGCTTGGCGTTCCTTCTCGTCAGTGGCGCAGGCGAACATCTCGTCGAGCGATTTGGGTGGAGTGCGCACATCGAATCGGCCGATGGCCCGAGCCGGGGCGTCTGCCCAGGCGGCGATTTCGGCCATGCCGAGGACGGCATCGAGGCCCATCCGTTCGTTGAGGTGTTCGAAGAGCTCGTCGGGATCGCTGTGAAGCAGCAGCAGCGGCTCCCCTGACGGACCGATGGCCGCCGACTGAACATCCGGCTCGAAGATCGGGCACTCGGCGAACCCGAGGTCGTCGTAGATCTCGCTCGGCACCGGAAACTGGATCGACCCCGCCAGCTCGAACCGGTAGCCACGGGCTAGTTCGGTTGTGGTGGCCATTCCCCCGATGAAGTGGTTCTTCTCCAGGCAGAGCACCCGCATGCCGCCCCGGGCCATGACGACAGCGGCGGTCAGCCCGTTGTGTCCTGCTCCGATCACAATTGCGTCGTAGTCCGACATGCGCGTCACCGTAGCGGATCGTCCTGCCCGAGCCGGTAGGGCCGTCAGCCGTGCTGCCAGACGCGGCTGACGAGGTTGCGGATGCCCGGCAGAGCAGCGCGGTCGAGGCGCGCCAGTTGGTCGCCGTCGAGCTGCCAGCCCAGCGCCCCGGCATTCTCCTCAGCCTGGTGGCGGTTCTTGGCACCGGGGATGGGCACGGCTCCCTTGGCCATCACCCAGTTGAGTGCGACCTGACTCGGGAGCTTGCCCACGTGGTCGTCGCCGATGCGGCGGAGCTCGTTGACGATGCCGTCGACCACCTCCATGGGGTGGTTCGAGAAGTTCCGTTTGCCCGGTGGCGGATTGGCGGCCGAGTACTTGCCGGTCAACCGACCCTGCCCGAGTGGTGAATAGGCCAACGGAATCACACCGAGGTCGGCACAGGCCGCCAGGAGTCCGCTCGTCTCGGGTAGCCGGCGGAGGAGGGAGAATTCGATCTGATTTGTCGCCAGGCGCATGCCGTGGGCATCAAGGGCCCGGGACATGGAGCGGGTCTCCTTGACCGAGTAGTTGGACACCCCGACCGCCTTGATCAGCCCCTCATTGTGGGCATCGGCAAGTGCGGCGGCGAGAGCGCTGTGCGACCGTAGGCTGATCGGTCCGTGGAGCTGGTAGAGGTCGATCGACGGAACGCCGAGCCGGTCGAGCGAGGCCCGAACCGCGGTCAAGAGACGCTTGCGGACGTCGAGCTTCCAGGGGGAGGGCATGAACTTGGAGGCGACGACGACCCGTGATGCCCGATCGGGGTCGGCGGCCAACAATGACCCGATGATCCGCTCGCTTTCGCCTCCCCCGTAAACCTCGGCGGTGTCGAACAGGGTGACTCCAGCGTCGATGGATGCGTCCCAAGCGGCCCTGATGGAGTCGCGGGTGAGGCCCGAGTCGTAGCCACCCATTCCCCAGGTGGTTTCGTCACCCCAGGCCCAGGTGCCCACGCCGAGGCGGGGGATGTGGACGTCGGTGCCGGGCAGTGTGAGGAGTTCAGCGGGCATCGGTACAACGTATCGGCACGTCCATTGTCGGCGGGCATGCCAGAGTTCTGTTCGGATCAACGTCCGAACGGGAGGGGTCGACGCCCGGCAACTACGTACGGCGGCGTAGACCGTCCCAGGATCTCTCCTGGTTGGCACTGGGCCGATCGACAGCTCACGGGACCTCACGCGGCCGTGCTGGAACGCCGATGAATCGGCTGTGTCCCCACCCGATGACGAACCGGGAACCTCATCAATGATTCCGACGGGGGACGAGGACCTGGCACGTCTGCTCCGGTCGTCGCCGGATGCCGTTGTGGTCGTCAACGCCGACGGAGTGCTGGTTTGGGGGAATTCCACCGCCGAGCACCTGTTCAGGAAGACCATCTCCGAAGCGGCCGGACTGTCTGGACTCACGTTCGTCCACCCTGACGATCTCCCTTTCGTGCTGCTGTCGCTGGAAGGCATTCAGGAGAAGCAGGTGGGTGCGCCGATCGAAATCCGCCTGACTACGCCATCCGGATGGCGGCTGATGGAGCTGGTGGGAACGCAGGTCCGCGGGATGGGTGACGGTTCGGTGCTGCTGTGCCTCCGAGATCTTACGGAACGACGGCGTTTCGAGGTAGCGCATAACCGGGACGCACGGTTCCGCGCTGTGGTTCAGAACGCGGCGATCGTCACCGTGCTGGTGGCCCCGGACGGAACGGTGCTGTCCTGCTCGGGCGCGTTGCCCCGCATGCTCGGGCACGACCTAGAGCTGCTCGAGGGACGCCCGTTGGTCAATCTGGCGACGGGCGACGACCGCCATGCCGTGATGAACGCCATTGTCTGCGCTGCGCGGAGCGGCGGACCGACCAATCCCGTGACTGTGACCGTCGGGCTCACCAAGCTCGGGGAGCCGACCCCCATTCCCATCGAGTTGAGCATTGTCAATCTCGTCGATGATCCGCCCGTGGGCGGCTACGTGATCACGGGACACGATGGGACGGACCGAAAGCGGCTCGAAGACGAACTCTTCTACCAGGCGTTCCATGATTCGCTCACCGGACTCGGAAACCGGGCACTGTTCCTTAACCGGCTGAATCATTCGCTCGACAAGGCGGAGCGCGACAACCACCGAATCGCTGCGCTCTTCCTCGATATGGACGGCCTCAAGTCGGCCAATGACCGCCTGGGCCACGCAGCCGGCGACGGATTGTTGCAGTCGATGGCCAAGGTCTTGGTCGGTTGCATCCGCAGATCGGACACGGCGGCCCGCCTGGGTGGCGACGAGTTCGGTGTGATCGTCGAGGACTTCACCTACCCGCTCGAGGTCGAGTCATTGGCCGATCGGATCCTTGTGGCCTGTCGAACACCATTGACCACCGAGACGCAGACTGTGTCGGGCACCGTGAGCATCGGATTTGCCTTCTCCTGACCGGGCATCAGTGTCGACGAGCTCATGTCCAATGCCGACCGGGCCATGTATGTAGCCAAGTCCAGGGGCAAGGACCGGTACGAACGGTTCGAGGCATGGATGCTGGAGGCTGCGAGACTGGTGGGGTGAGATCCGGATCCGGGCTCAACGGACGGCGTCGTCGCGGCCTACAGTCCCCCCATGGCATCGACCAGATCGACGCTGGCCCGGCTCCGAACCCGACAGTTGCCCACCTGGTGGCGCGATGCGAAGCTCGGGATCTTCGTTCACTGGACGCCGGCCTCGATTCCGGCATATGCACCCACCGGTAGTGACTACGGAGCGCTCCTCGCCTCAGGCCGAGCCGACGCGTTCGCCAATTCGCCCTACGTCGAATGGTACGAGAATTCACTCCGGTTTCCCGATAGCCCGGTGGCGAGACATCATCGGGCCGTGTGGGGGAATCGCTCCTATCGGTCGTTCGCTGCTGATTTCGAGGCCGGCCTCGACCGGTGGGACCCTGACGAGTGGGCGGCCTGCTTTGCCGCCACGGGGGCCCGCTACGTGGTCCTGGTCTCCAAGCACGCCGACGGCTGGTGCCTCTGGCCTTCGACGGTCCCGAACCCCCATCTGCCCGGGTGGCACTCCAGGCGCGACCTGGTCGGCGAGCTGGCCGATTCGGTCCGCGGCCACGGAATGAAGTTCGGGCTTTACTACAGCGGCGGCCTCGACTCCACGTTCCGCGAGTTCCCGATGGGCTCGATGGGCAGCGTGCTGGCGGCCATTCCCCGAGGTGACTATCCCCGCTATGCCGAAGCCCAGGTGCGCGAGCTGATCGAGCGCTATCGCCCGAGTGTGCTGTGGAACGACATCGCCTGGCCCGCCGCCGGCAAGGACCTGTGGCCATTGATCGACCACTACTACCGGGCGGTACCGGACGGAGTGATCAACGATCGATGGATGCCGTGGTCGCCTCTCCTGGCCATGGCCCGCAACGCCCGGGGCCGGCAGTTGATCGATGGTCTTGCTGCGCGGCAGGCGCAACGAGACGGGGGGCTGATCCCTCCCAAGCCACCCCTGTTCGGGTATCGGACACCGGAGTACATGACCTTCGACGACATTCAGTTGACCCCGTGGGAGTGCGTGCGTGGCATGGATCAAAGCTTCGGCTACAACTCCGAGTCGACCGAGAAGGACTTCCTCGCCCGCGACGAGCTGCTGTGGTCGACGACGGACATCGTGTCGAAGGGAGGGAACCTGCTTCTGAACGTGGGACCCCGGGCCGTCGATGCCCAGATCCCCCACGAGCAGCTGGAACGGCTCGGCTGGCTGGCCGGCTACCTGCCGCATCATGGGCAAGCGGTGTTCGGCACCCGGCCGTGGTCGACTCCCGGGACGAGCACCGTCCAGGGGGACCCATTGCGGTACACGGCCCGGGACGACGAGGTATTCGCCTTCGTACGGGCGACCGGGCCGGTGGCCACGTTGGCCGACGTCGTCCCCACGACCTCGACGACAGTGCGCGACGTTGACGGCCGGGCCCTCGGCTGGCGGCATGATGCCTCCGGACTGGTGGTGACACTCCCGGCCGCCGTCAACGGCGACCCGGTGGTCGTCGTCCTCGGTCA
>JAYVYR010000029.1:0-8403 GCA_043784065.1 Acidimicrobiaceae bacterium | reverse complement strand
GCGCTCGGTCATCCGGTCGTCCAGGGGGCCGCCCTGCTTGGCATTACCCTCTAGGTCTGACAGCACACTGTTGGTGTCGGCTCCGGGCCGACCCCGGCGAGTTCCGATCCACACGCCCCTGGCGCCTGCGTCGCCGGGGGTATCATTGAAAGGCAAACCATGGCAGCTGTGCACGTCCGACTCCCCGATGGCAGCACCAAGGAGTTCGAGGCAGGCACTACGGCGCTCGAGTTCGCCCAGTCGATCGGGCCGCGCCTGGCCAAGGCAGCGGTGGCCGCCACCTTCGACGGCGAATTGGTCGACCTGTCGGCCGTCCTGCCCGACGGCGCGGCCGTTTCCGTGGTGACGGTCACGAATCCGCTCGGCCGAGAGGTGCTCCGCCACTCGACCGCCCACGTGTTGGCCCAAGCGGTGCTGCGCCTGTGGCCCGGAGCCCACTACGCCATCGGCCCGGTCATCGACGACGGCTTCTACTACGATTTCGAACTTCCGGACGGTGCTCATTTCACCGACGAGGACCTCGGGCGGATCACTACCGAGATGCGGGCCGTGATGGCAGAAGATCAGCCGTTCGTCCGCCACGAGCACTCGATCGCCGAGGGCCTCGAACTTTTCCGCGATCAACCGTTCAAGCGCGAGATCATCGAAGCCGTCGGGGCCGGCCAGAACGAGGTCGATGCCACCTCGGAAGGGGCAGGGGAGCACGGAGTCTCCACGTACTGGAACTCGCCTGCATTCACCGATCTCTGCCGTGGTCCTCACGTCCCATCGACGTCCAAGCTGGGCCACTTCGCTCTCATGCGGGTGGCCGGTGCCTACTGGCGGGGCGACGAGAAGCGCCAGCAGCTGCAGCGGATCTACGGCACAGCGTGGGAGTCCGACGAGGCAGTGACGGACCATCTGGACCGACTGGCGGAAGCCGAGAAGCGCGACCACCGCAAACTGGGGGTGGAACTCGACCTCTTCAGTTTCCCCCATGAACTCGGCGGCGGCTTGGCCGTCTGGCATCCGAAAGGCGGCATCGTCCGTAAGCTGATGGAGGACTACAGCCGACAGCGGCATCTTGATGGCGGCTACGAGTTCGTCTTCACCCCTCATCTGGCCAACGCCAATCTCTTTGAGAAGTCAGGCCACCTCGGCTTCTACAGGGACGGGATGTACCCGCCCATGGAGATGGACAACGGGACGTACTACCCGAAACCCATGAATTGCCCGATGCACTGCCTGATCTTCGACAGCCGCCAGCGCAGCTATCGCGAACTTCCGCTCCGGCTCTTCGAGCTCGGCACCGTCTACCGATACGAACGGGCCGGCACGCTCCACGGGATGATGCGGATCCGGGGATTCACTCAGGACGACAGTCATATCTACTGCACTGAGGAGCAGCTTGGCGACGAGATCGCCTCCCTCCTCGACTTCGTGATGAGCGTCCTGCGGGCCTTCGGGTTCACCGAATTCACGGCCCACCTGTCAACCAAGGACCCTGACAAGTACGTCGGGAGTGACGAGATCTGGTCGAAAGCCACCGAAGCACTTCGCCTCGCTCTCGACGTCCACGGACTTCCGTACACGATCAACGAGGGCGATGCGGCCTTCTACGGGCCGAAGATCGACATCGATGTGCGTGACGCCATCGGCCGGACGTGGCAGTTGAGCACCATCCAGTGCGACTTCAACCACCCCGAGCGCTTCGACCTCGAGTACGTGGGTGCCGACAACTCGCGTCACCGTCCGATCATGCTCCACCGTGCCCTGTTCGGCTCCATCGAGCGCTTCTTCGCCATCCTGGTCGAGCACTTCGCCGGAGCCCTGCCGACGTGGCTGGCGCCCGAACAGGTGCGCGTCCTCGGCGTGCGCGACGATCACCAGGCGTACGCCGATGAGGCGGCCGACGCCCTGCGCACCCAGGGTTTCCGGGTCGAGATCGACTTGGCCACGGAGCCATTGGGCGCCCGGATCCGCAAAGCCAAGCTGCTCAAGATCCCTTACATCCTGGTCGTGGGGGACGAAGACGTGGCCGCCGGCACCGTCGGGGTCAACCGTCGGGGGAGCGACCGCCCCATCCGCGGCGTGCCGCTCGCTCAATTTACTCAGGCCTTGGTGGCTGAAGTGGACGAGCGCTCGTTGGCTGAGGCGTCCGGCGACGCCGACGGGGCCTAGGGGACCGGTGAGCCTCGAGCGACTGTGGGCCGGTTGGCGCAATGCCTACGTCACCGGAGCAACGGATCCTCCGCCCGAGGACTCGTCGGACAGGGTGGCAGATGAGCCTTCGGGTGACGGCGCGACCCGCGGGGCTCACGATCCCAACCAGTGCGTGTTCTGTCGAATCGCGTCGAGTGGTCCGCCGTCGGTCGATTCTGGAGTGCTGTGGGTGGGGCGGACGACCCTCGTTGTCCTCAACGCCTATCCCTATGCCAGTGGGCATTTGATGGCGATCCCACTCCGTCACGTACGGTCGCTCAGCGAGCTGACCGACGAGGAGGGTAACGAGCTATGGACGGCGGCCCGTCTGGGAGTGGCCGCCCAAGAGGCTGCCTACAGACCGGAGGGGATCAACCTCGGTGCCAACCTGGGCGAGGCGGCAGGAGCGGGTATTCCTCGCCATCTCCACCTTCACGCCGTGCCCCGCTGGACGGGAGACACCAACTTCATGACCGTCGTTGCCGACACCCGGGTACTGCCCGAGACTCTGGCGTCTAGCTGGGAGCGCCTGACGGCGGCCTGGCCGCAGGCCTGATCGAACAGACACTTGGACACGGTCCGACGGTCCGACGGTCCGACGGTCCCGAATCGGTCACGGTCCGGCAGGTCCCGAATGCAGATTCCGGAACACGATCGAGAGCGTACGTTTACGCACGGCGTAGAGCGAATTGTTGCAGTGGGTCTCCAGACCCGCAGCCTCTGCTGCACGGAAGGGTGACGCCGGTATCTCGCCGGGCCCATGCTCGAGGAGAGTTGACCGCACCGCACCGCACCGCACAGCGCCTAGATCCTCGACTTCGACGGCAACAAGATCAAGGTCACTCACGACGTTCCTGGAGTCGGCTGGAGGTCGGATCCGAGCCCGATCATGGCCCCGATCCGCCCCTTCGCCCCCTGCGGTTGCCAATATGGTGGTGTTGAGCTGGGCTTATGTCGAACTTTCCGGGACCGCTGCCTAGAGTTAGCAGGTGGTACTCTTAGAGAGACCCTTCAGAGGAGCGTGCATGTTCGACGGGCGATGGCGCGACACGGTGGACCGGGGAACCGGGCCTGTCGGTCGCAAACTGCAGCAGGTCGGATTTTCGGCCGACGTGCTGACCGCCACCGGCTTAATTTCGGCGGCTGCCACTGCAGTGGCCGTGGCCACCGGACACTTCTACTTGGCTATCGTGCTGCTCATCCTGACCGGCCTGCACGATCTTCTCGACGGCCCGGTGGCCAAGGCTTCCGGTACCTCATCGGTGCGGGGCGCATTCTTCGACTCGGTCACCGACCGGGTTGCCGATGCTCTGATCCTCGGCGGCATCGCGTGGTATCTGGTGTCGTCCCACCCCGGACACCTGGTCTTGCTCCCGTTTGCCGTTCTGGCCGTCACCTCGCTGGTCTCGTATCAGCGGGCCAAGGCCGAGTCGCTCGGCATCCAGGCCAAGGGTGGCCTCATGGAGCGAGCCGAGCGGATGATCCTGTTGGGCATCGCCTTCATCTCGGCGTCGTTCCTCGTCCCAGTGCTTTGGTTGATGTTGGTCCTCACATCGGCCACTGCCCTCGGGCGGTTCGCCAAGGTGTGGCGGCTGGCCGAGGCCCCACCGACCACCGGCCCCCGCCGGGTGCGGCGCACCCGGACCGGCGTGCGTATCACGTCATGGGGGACAGCCCGGACGACCGGTCGGTCCGGATCGACCTCAGCGTCCCGCTGGAGAGCTCGTCGTCAAGGCGAATTGTCGAGCCGCTCCGGTAGAACCTGGAGGGCTCGTCAGGCTCGCTCGGGTGTCCGCCAGCGGGCCGGCCGTCGCCATGGCTGAACCAGACCTCAACGCCAGCAAGGGCTGAGGACCGATGGACATGGGGCACGTCGTCTTCCGGACTTACACCACACTGGGGAGCTGTATTGCCGCGCTCCCCGAGCCTCTGGCCCTGGGACTGGGCAATGTCGTTGGTGACGTCCTCTACCGGGTGCGCCGCGAACACCGGGACATGGTCAAGGCCAATCTCCGTCGTGTGCTCGGCGCCGAAGGTGGCGATGCCCTGCTCCTGGACCGTTGGGCGCGTCGGTCATTCCGTACGTACGCGCGGTACTGGGTGGAGGGGGCGCGACTTTCGACGATGGCGTCGGATGACATCGTGCAGCATGTGTTCATCGACGGGCTCAATCACCTCCACGCGTCGAAGGCGGCCGGCAACGGCACGATCCTCGCCCTGCCTCATATCGGGAGTTGGGAGTACGGCGGGGCATTCTTGGCGACTCAGGACCTTCCGATGACGGCGGTGGCTGAGCGGATCGAGCCACCGGAACTGTTTGACTACTTTGTCGAACAGCGGGCCGCCATGGGCCTCACCATCGTGCCGCTCGACCGGCACGCAGGGGGTGCATTGCTGTCGACCCTTCGTGACGGCGGTCTGATCGGTCTGCTCTGCGACCGAGACATCGAGGGCACCGGGATCGAGGTGGACTTCTTCGGTGAACGCACCACCATGCCCGCTGGTGCCGCCACTCTGGCTCTGCGCACCGGTGCCACACTTTGTACCGGTGCCGTCTACAGCGGACCGGGTCGCGATCATCGGGCCATTGTCGAACAGCCACTCGACACGACCCGATCGAAGTCGCTGCGCGCCGATGTGGCCCGTCTCACACAGGAGATCGCCACCCGCCTCGAGGGGCTGATCCGCCGCGCCCCCGACCAATGGCACGTCTTCCAACCCCTGTGGCTTGCCGATCGGCCGGCCGGCGAGGCGGCGGCATGAGTTGGGTCGACCGCTCCCGTCGCGTGCGGCGCCAGGGGCGGAGCACCACCGACACTCGTGTCAATGGCGTGGACGGACCTGCGTTGGCTCCATCCCAACCCGTACCGGAGCTGGCTAAGGATGACAACGGCCACAACGGTCAGGGCCACAACGGTCACAATGGCCACGGCCACAACTATGGCCAGGACGGTCCGGTGATCGACGCCGTCCTCGGCTTGGGGACACGGCCGTGGAATGAGAGCGAGGTGGAGCGTCAGTCGAGTCTGCCCTTCGTCGAAGGCCCAGATTTCCGACCTCTCACTATCCACGAGGCGGACGTGGTGGCGGTGGTGGCGAGCGACGGGCGCCTCGTATTCGTCAGTGCCTCGGCGGAACGCGTGCTGGGTTACGACGTGAGCGAAGCCGTCGGCACGGACGCGTTTCGATTGTTCGAAGTTGGAAGCGTGCATCAGGTTCGGTCCCTCTTCGCCGACCTGGTGGCTCGGCGGCGCCTATCGGTCTCCCTCGAATTGCGTACCCGGCGTGCCGACGGCTGCCTGGTCGACCTGGAAATGGTGGCGTCCAACCATCTCGACGACCCGGTCGGCGGCGTGGTGGTGACGCTACGAGACATCACTGCCCGTAAGCGCCTCGAGCTTCGTGTCCATGAATTCGACGGGCGTCAGAATGCACTGGTCGAGTCGTTGGTTGACGGCCTGATCATGCTGGACAGTGACGGAATCATCGTGCGGGTCAACGAAGCGTTCGAAGTGCTGTTCCGGGCCCCGCGGGTGCGCATCCTCGGCCAGTGCTTCGCAGATCTGATGGCTGCAGGCCGTGACCGTCGTTCCGAGGTGTTCGACGAATCCGGACAGACGCTCCCGGTCGATGGGCATCCGTTGCTGGTGGCTCTCCGGCGCAACCGCCGTGTCGACGGGGCAGTGCTGGGCTACCGCTACGGCGACCGAGCCGCCCGTTGGGTGCGGGTGAACGCCCAGGCCATCGTGGGCCCTGACGGCCACGTAACCGGTGCCATCGGGACATTCAGCGACATGACCGACGTGAAGCGTTCGGCCTACGCTCTCTATCAGGAAGAGGAATTCCTGCGTGTCCTGCTCGACACCCTCGATGAGGGCATCGTGGCCTGCGACGCCCAGGGCCGCATGACGATCTTCAACAGGGCGGCTCGACAGCTGCACGGACTCGACGACGATGTCGAGCCAATCGGACGGGTCCCATCCAGTCGGATGTTGCGGCATCCTGACGGAACCACCATCGAGCCGGAGGCGAACCCGCTACTCCAGGCCATGTCCGGCGAGCGGCTCCGCAATGTCGAGATCGTTCTGGCACCGCCGGGAGGGGAGCCACGCAAGGTCAGTGTCAACGGTCAGGCTCTGGTTGACCGGGACGGCTGGAAGCTCGGTGCCGTCGTGGCCATGCACGACGTCACGGAACAGAAGCGCAACGAGGAGCGCCTAGCTGATCTCGCCCACCACGACCCCCTGACTGGGCTGGCCAATCGCACCCTTCTGGCGACCCGTATGCGCGAGGCAGTGGACTCTCTGAACGGCCATCAGTCTGCCGGATCGGGCGACCGGGCCGTCGACCCTGCGGATCCGGACCGGATGCTTCCCGAGCATCCGGGAATCGCGGTGTTTCTCCTTGACCTCGACAACTTCAAGGAGGTCAATGACGAATTCGGCCACGATGTCGGCGACGATCTGCTGGTTGCCGTGGCCCGCCGCCTGGCGGCATTGGTCCGTCCGTCGGACACGGTGGCCCGGCTCGGGGGAGATGAGTTCGTCGTCGTGTGCCAGATCGAGAGTGGCGAGGAGGAGATGCTGCGCATCTCCCGCCGGATCTCGTCAGCCCTGGCCCGCCCCTATCGCATCGACGGTCGCACACTGGTAGCCGAGGCTTCGGTTGGCGGTGTGTTCGTGGATGACCCCGATACCGACCCGTCCAAGCTCCTGAGCCTTGCCGACGACGCCATGTACGGGGTCAAATGGAGCAGGCGCCGTCGGCGCCGCTCTATGACGGATTGACTCCCCGATGAATTCGGGTTCGCCGGGGTCCACCGGCCGACGGGTGGCGCTGGTCTGCCCGTACAGTCTGTCCCGTCCGGGTGGCGTTCAAGGCCAAGTGCTGGGCCTGGCCCGCAGTCTCGATCGACTCGGTGACGATGTCACCGTCTTCGCCCCGTTGGACCGGCCCGAAGACGTCCCAGCAGGGATCGGGTTCGTCGCTTCGGGCCACTCGGTATCGCTGCGGGCAAACGGCTCGATCGCCCCGGTATCTGTCTCGCCGGTAGCGGCGCGATCCGCCCTGAAGCGATTGCGTTCGTTCGATCCCGATGTCGTCCACATCCATGAACCGTTCGCACCGGGCCTGCCTTACGCGTTATTGGCTGCCCGCCACGTGCCGCCCCTGTTGGGGACCTTCCACCGCAGCGGCGGCAGCGTCCTCTATTCCGTGCTCCGTCCCGTGACCCGTCCGCTGGTCCGGCGCCTGGCACTCCGGTGCGCGGTGTCCGAGGCTGCCGCCTCGACGGCCACGGACGCGCTGGGTGGGACCTTTGAGGTTCTGTTCAATGGAATCGAAGTCGACCGGTACGAGGATGTCGAGCCGTGGCCGACCGATGGTCCGACCGCCCTGTTCCTGGGTCGCCACGAGGAGCGGAAGGGGCTGGCGGTCCTGCTCGAGGCGTGGGAGCAGATGGCTCGCACGGACCGTGTCCCCCACGAGTTCGACTCCGATGCAGTCGGCCCACCGGTCCTTTGGGTGGCAGGCGATGGACCGGCCACTGAAGCGTTGAAGCGACGCCACCCTGAATCGGCAACGGTCCGTTGGCTCGGCGTGGTGGCAGAGGACGAAAAGGTCCGGCGGCTGGTGGCGGCCGATGTACTGGCTGCTCCGGCTCTCGGAGGCGAATCGTTCGGGATGGTCCTGCTCGAGGCCATGGCCGCCCGCACCGTGGTGGTGGCTAGCGACATCGAGGGCTATCGGGATGCCGCTGGTGGTCGGGCCGTGTTGGCTGCCCCAGGAGACCCGTCTGCCCTGGCCATGGCGCTGACCGGTGTATTTGCCGGCAACCTGGCCGGCAAAAGGAGAAGCCGGGCCGCCTGGCTGGATGCGGGAGCCGAACGCGCCGCCCGCTGGTCGATGGCTGATCTGGCCGAGCAGTACGACAAGCTGTACGCACAGGCGATGGTCGGGAGTCGGGCGTGACCGGCCGTACACTGCTAGGACGATGACGACACCGCCCGAACGCCAAGGTCCGTCCACACCCGCCGGGTCGTCGTCCGGGGGGGCTGGCGAAACTTCGGGCCCGTCTGGGGGTGGCCGTCCGTCTGGCGGCTCTCGGAACCGGCGCCGCAGGAGCGGTTCCAGTGGTAGCTCGGGTCAGTCGGGCTCCCGTACCTCGGGTCAGGGTGGCGCTGCTACCTCGGGCCAGAACCGTGGCAACCAGGGGGGTAAGGG
>JAYVYR010000028.1:0-23157 GCA_043784065.1 Acidimicrobiaceae bacterium | reverse complement strand
GCCACCGCCGTGAACTTCGGCGCAGCACTGGCAACTGGACTGACCGCCAACACCGCCACCTCGGTGAGCGTGACCGCCCCAGCGGGCACCGGGACGGTCGACGTCACCGTCACCACGACCGGGGGCACCAGTGCCACCAGCCCGGCCGACCAGTACGCCTACACATCGGTGCCCACGGTCACCCAGGTGTCCCCCGCCGGAGGGCCACTCGGTGGCGGCACGGTAGTCACCATCACCGGATCGAACCTCAGTGGAGCCACCGCCGTGAACTTCGGCGGCAACCTGGGCACGGGAATTACCGCCAACACCGCCACCTCGGTGAGCGTGACCGCCCCAGCGGGCACGGGGACGGTCGACGTCACCGTGACCACGACCGGGGGCACCAGTGCCACCAGCCCGGCCGACCGTTACCAGTACGGCGGCTACTGGCTACTGGCCTCCGACGGGGGCATCTTCGCCTATGGCGACGCTGGGTTCTACGGGTCCCACGGGGGCTCGCCGTTGAACCAGCCGGTCGTGGGTATGGCCGCTACGTCCAGCGGCAAGGGCTACTGGTTGGTCGCCTCCGACGGGGGCATCTTCAGCTATGGCGACGCCGGGTTCTACGGGTCCCACGGGGGCTCGCCGTTGAACCAGCCGGTCGTGGGCATTGCTGCCACCGCCTCCGGCCAGGGCTACTGGCTCGTTGCCTCCGACGGGGGCATCTTCGGCTACGGGGATGCCGGATTCCTCGGTTCCCACGGTGGCTCACACCTGAACCAACCTATGGTCGGCATGGCGGGCAACGCCGCCTAACCGCCCAACTGGCTCACGGTCCCGTGGCCCGGCTCTGGGCCATGGCCAGGTCAGTGCGGTCCAATTCCCGGGGGTTACGCCCTTGTCGTCGAGCCCTCCCAGGAGGCCGCCGACTCGGCTTCTGGTGCGGAGTCGTGGGCCCAGCTGATGTCCCGGATGATCGGGCAGGCGCGGGCCATGACTTCCTCGGTGGTCATGCCGGCCGGCTACCGCTCAGCTGTCCAACCTTTCCAGTCCAGTGCAGCGGGCATCACTGCCGGCTCGTGGCATAGCTTGGCGGCAATGCGAATCCTCATTACCGGAGCGGGGCGGGCCATCGGCGCGGCCACCGCCACCGAGCTGACCCAGGCCGGCCATGAGGTAGTGGCGACAGCCCGGGATGCCACTCTGCTCGACGAACTCGATGTAGCCCTCCGCCTGACCCTCGACGTGACCGACGATGCCTCTGTGGCCGCCGCTCTCGACGCGGCCGGTGACCTCGACGCGGTGGTCAACAACGCCGCGCTCGACGGCAAGGGGCCACTCGAGAACTTCCCACTGGAGCGGATCGAAACCGTCTTCCAGACCAACGTCTTCGGTGCCTTACGGGTGCTGCAGCCACTGCTACCCACCTGGCGAGAGAGGGGCTCAGGCGTGATCGTCAACGTGAGCTCCATCCAGGGCCGGGTGGCCACCCCGCTCGACGGCCCCTACGCGGCATCCAAATACGCCCTCGAGTCGCTCTCGGAAACTCTCCACTACGAACTCGCCCACTTCGGTATCCGGGTTGTCATCCTCGAGCCGGGCTACACGGCGCCCGGCATGAAGGCGGGCGGACGCGTGGCCGGCGACCCGGCGTACACCGAACTGTGGGAGCAGTGGGGGAATACCGACGAGGTGGTAACCGGACTGTCCGGGCGACCCGGTCCCGAACTGGTAGCCAAGGCCATCGTGGAAGCCGTCGAGGACCCGGAAACCCCGTTGCGGGTACCGGTGGGCGACGACGCAATCATGGTGCTGGGGGCCCGGTCGTCGCTCGGGGACGCCGAGTTCGAAGCCACCATGCGGGCCGTCCTAGGGGCAACCTGGTAGGCGGTCAGGCGCCGACGGAAGGTGACCAGGCTCAGTGGGCGTTCTGGAGGCTGTGGGCGGCCATCGACAGGTAGTCGAGCAGCTCAGTGCGGTCGTCAGGGGTCATGTCCATGGCGTCGACGGCGGTCGTCATGTGGCGCATCCACGCCTCGGCCTCGGTACGTCCGATGACGAATGGGGTGTGGCGCATCCGGAGCCTCGGGTGGCCCCTGACCTGGTTGTACACGTCCGGACCGCCCCAGTACTGGCCGAGGAACAGGGCGAGGTGGGTCTTGGATTCAGCCAGGTCCGCGGGGTACATGGGCCGGAGCAGGGGATCAGTGGCCACGCCCACGTAGAACTGCTCGACCACCGCGTCGAAGAATGGCTGGCCGCCCCATCGTTCAAACGGGGTCCCCTCGGATTTGCGCTTCAGTCGCACGTCTCGACTTTAGGCGGTCCGCGATTAGCCTCGGCTCCAAGCAGAACCTGTTCCAACTCCAGAACAGGTCCACCCACGGGAGGTCGCCATGTACGAGTGGTCCGAAGAGCATCTCATGGTGCGTGACGCCATCCGGCGCTTCATCGATGCCGAGGTGGTGCCGCAGATCGACGCCGTCGAACACGACGGCGTCCCTCCCTACGACATCATCCGCAAGCTCTACAACACCTTCGGCATGGATCAGATGGCTCGGGACCGTTTCAAGAAGCAGCTCGAGCGCAAGGTGTCCGGCTCGACCGAATCGGCCGAGGAGCGGGCCGAGCGGGCCGGAGATGGCGGGGCGGCGGCCATGACCCTGATCCCCATCATCGAGCTCTGCCGCCACTGTCCCGGCATCGTGACCTCCATGGGCGTGAGCGTCGGCCTGGCCGCCGGAACAATCATGAAGGGTGGAACCCCGGCCCAGATGGAGCGCTGGGGCCTCGATCTGCTGACCGCCGAGAAGGTGGGTGCCTGGGCCATCACCGAGCCCAACTCCGGTTCCGACGCACTCGGCGGCATGACCACGACCGCCAAACGGGACGGTGACGAGTACGTCATCAACGGATCCAAGACGTGGATCACCAATGGCCCCTACGCCGACACCATCGTCCTCTACACGAAGCTCGACGACGGCTCGGGCACGCCCATGCGGGACAGGCCCGTGCTCACGTTCATCCTGGACGGCGACACCCCAGGCCTCGAGCGGTCAAAGCCCATGCGCAAAATGGGCCTCCACTCCTCCCCCACAGGCGAGCTCTTCATGACCGATGTCCGGGTGGGCAAGGAGCACCTCCTAGGGGAGACCGAGGTCCGCGACCAGAGCGGCCGAGAATCGGCCAAGGCCAACTTCGTGACAGAGCGGGCCGGAGTTGCCGCAATGTCCCTCGGCGTGATCGAGGAGTGCCTCAAGCTGTCCGTCCAGTACGCCAAGGACCGGGTGCTGTGGGGCAAGCCGATCGGCGACTTCCAGCTCATCCAACTCAAGTTGGCCAAGATGGAGGTGGCCCGCCTCAACGTCGAGAACCTCGTCTTCCGTCATATCGAGACCTCGGCGGCCGGCAAGGACCTGACCCTGGCCGAAGCCTCGGCCCTCAAGCTCTACTCGGCCCAGGCCGCCTCCGAGGTGGCCATGGAGGCCGTCCAGTTGATGGGTGGCAACGGCTATACCGCCGAGTTCCGCGTCGAGCAGCTGGCACGCGACGCCAAGGTCTTCCAGATCTACGCCGGGACCGACGAGATCCAGGTGACCCACATCGCCAAGGACCTACTGCGCCGCTAGCCTCCCCGTCACACGGCACGCCCACCAGCGGGTCCGGAGGGAGCAGCCCGACCATGGCCCGCGACACCCATCATGACCCTCGCCTCGATCCAAGGATCAAGGCGATCCTGGCGATGATCCCTCCGACCGAGGCCTCCGACGTAGCCAACCGAGAGGAGATTCTGGCCGAAGCGCAATCCCCCGAGGGTCTGGCCGCAGCCGAAGCATGGCGCCAGCTGGCCGAGGCGTTGGACTCCGAGCAGATGGCGCCTCCCGCCGAGCTCGGTATCGACCCGGACCACGTCGTCATCGCCGGCGAGAGCGGTGGCGGCAACCTCACGCTCGCCACCGGACTGTCGCTTCTGCGCAGCGGCCAGATCTCCGGGTGAAAGGCCTCTACGCGGTGTGTCCCTACGTCGCCGGATCGTGACCACGCGCCGAACTTCCGTCGACCACCGAACATGACGGGATCTTCATCACCGTCGGGTCGAACCGGGGGGCGATGGCCTACGGCATCGAGGCGTTCGAGGCCGGTGACCCGCTGGCCTGGCCCCTGTTCGCCACCGTCGAGGACGTGACCGGGCTATCGCACGTCGTCATCAACGTGAACGAATGCGACCCGCTGCGCGACGAGGGCGTCGCTTTCTACCAGCTGCTCCTCCAAGCCGGCGTGCCTGCCCGGTGCCGCCAACAGATGGGAACCGCGCACGGTGTCGACATCATGACCGTGATCTGCCCGGACATCAGCCGGGCCACGGCCTTGGATATCGTCGCCTTCGCCCGCCACTGACCCCCTCACAGGGGCAGTCCGTCCCTAGCCTTCGACGGGCGGAACCTCGATCGGTGGTCGCACCGATGCAGCCACAGCCGCCACTAGGCCGCCCACGGCCACATCGTGGGCCACAGTGATGGCGTTGACCATGGCCACCGAAGACGACGAACCGTGACTGATCACACACACGCCGTCGACGCCGAGAAGCATGGCGCCGCCAGTACTCTCGGGATCGAGGGTGGCGGCCAGTGGAAGCAGGTGCGGGAGCAGGACGCCTGCGGCATCGGCCACCTCTGGATTGGAGAAGATGCCGGTCAGCGTGTCGAGCAGGAACCGCAGCGTCCCCTCGAGCGTCTTGAGCGCCACATTGCCGGTGAAGCCATCGGTCACGATGATATCGGCCTGGTCCTCGAAAAAGTCACGGCCCTCGACATTGCCGACGAAGTCGAAGTCGCCATGGCCGCCCTCGGCCAGGATGGCGTGGGTCTCCTTGATCAAGGGTGTCCCCTTCGACTTCTCCTCGCCGATCGAGAGGAGGGCAACCCTGGGTCGGGCCACGCCGTAGCGCTTGGTCGAATAGGCCGCTCCCATCTGAGCGAACTGGAGCAGCATCGCCGAGGAGGCTTCGGCATTGGCACCGGCATCGAGCATGACGGTCGGGTGGGCCTTCTTCAGATCGGGTATCGGTGTGGCGATGGCCGGCCGGATGACCCCTGGCAGTCGCCCCATCCGCAGGAGGGCCGACGCCATCGTGGCGCCAGTGTTGCCGGCCGACACCATGGCCATGGCCTTGCCGTCGCGCACGGCCTCGGCGGCCCGGACGAGCGAAGAGTCCTTCTTGCGGCGTACCCCCTGACCGGGGTCGTCCTCCATGCCGATGACTTCGCTGCACTTGAGGAGCGGGAGGTTGCCTGTGTCGCCCATGCCCCCTGGTAGTCCGACCAGCAGCACATTGATGGCGCTGGACTCGGCCACTTGGCGCGCTCCATCGACGATCAGCCCAGGTGCGTTGTCGCCGCCCATCGCATCGACCGCCACCGGGAGCACGTTGAACGCGTCACCCGTGGGTCGAGGTCCGCCCCGGGCCACTAGTCGACTTCGATGGCTTGCCGGCCTTTGTACCAACCGCAGTTGGGACACACAATGTGAGGCAGCTTGGCAGTGGTGCACTGGGGGCACACCGAGCGTGCCGGCACCTTCAGCACCCAATTGGATGCCCGGCGGCTGCGGCTCTTCGCCTTGGAGGTCTTCTTCTTCGGAACGGCCATAAGAAGCGCATCCTAGGTCAAGTCTTGGACCCTTCGTCACGCAGGACGTCCAGAGCTGACCAGCGGGGGTCCCCAGGGGTCGTGCACTCACACCGATCGGTGTTCCGGTTGGCCCCGCACGTCGGGCAGAGTCCCCTGCAGTCCTCGGCACATAGCGGGGCCAACGGGAGCTCGAGCAGCACGGCGTCGCGTGCCAGGGGTTCAAGATCCAGCTCGTCGCCCGCCAACGGATACGCCTCCTCGTCACGGTCCTTCCCGCTGGCCGGTGCGTAGCGCTCCATTACGTCGGCCACCACGATGCCCTCAACGGGGCCCCCGCAGCGCCGGCACTCCCCCTGCCAAGGGGCTGACACCGTTCCAGTGGCCATGATCCCGCCCGGATAGGAGGCCAGCGTCAGCTCGAGAATCACCTGTGCGCCTTCCGGCACGACCACCGATACCGCCCCCAGATCGGGAATGACCGCTTGGCGGTATTCATCTCGGGTAGCCCCGGACTGCTTGCGCAGGGCTGCCACCTGGACCCGGAATGGCCGACGTTCGACGGGTGAATCCACTGCCGGGTCGGCCCCGGGCTCGACCCGACTCAGGCGAGGTCCTGGTCGAAGAAGCCCTCGGGCTCGTCCACCCCGGGGCCGTTGCCGGCGAGCGAGGTAGCACCCTGGTCACCGATGTCCACGGCGGGAATAGGACTCACCTGGAGCTTTTCTCGGCCGGCCTGGACAGTCTTCATGGTCCGGTCCAATACGATCTCGAAGCTGGCCAGCTTTTTGTCGGCGTAGTCCTCGGCCTCATGGGACAGTCGTCGGGCCTGCTCATTGGCGTCGTCGAGGATCCGCTGGGCCACGTGGTTGGCCTGACGCACCACCTCGGTGCGCTGGACCATCCGCTCGGTCTGGATCCTGGCCTCCTCCGTGATCCCGTCGGCTTTGCGCTGGGTCTCTGCCAGGAAGTCCACTCGCTCCTTCAGCATCCACCGAGCCTCCTTGATCTCCTCGGGGATGCGTTGGAGCGCCCCTTCGAGTAGTTCGACGAGTTCATCGCGCTCGACCCGGACCGAGGACGACAACGGCATCGGTTTGGCGTTCAGGACTGCCTCGAGCGCGCTGCGTATGTAGGCCTCGGCGTCGGCCTGCTCGCCCTCGGCAACCTCTTGGTCGAGGTCGTCGAACAGGTCACTCATCGGCGAACTTCTCTTCGAGGCGCTGGGCGACTGACTTGGGGACGAAGGCGGTTACGTCGCCTCCGAACCGGGCCACCTCGCGCAGCAGGCGTGACGCGATGAACGAATGGGCCGAGCTCGTCGGGATGAACAAGGTCTCGACCCCGGAAAGCTGCTTGTTCATCTGGGCCATCTGGAGCTCGTTCTCAAAGTCGGAAACCGCCCGCAGGCCTTTGACGATGGCACTGGCCCCGACCTCTTGAGCCACGTTGACCACCAGGGTGGTCATCGACACGATCCGCACGTTGGCCAGGTGCGTGACCGTTTCCTCAAGCATGTCGCGACGCTCGTCGTCGTCGAACAGGGCCTCGCTCTTCTGGGGGTTCCGCAGCGCCGCCACCACGACCTCGTCGAACAATCGGGACGCACGCTCGATCACTTCGAGATGCCCGTTGTGGACGGGATCGAACGACCCCGGTATGAGCGCAATCCTCACGAGACACCTTTCTCGGACGCCCGTTCCGGACGGGCCACCGTCACGATGGTACCCCCATACCGCCGGGATCTGAGTACGTCCCACGACTCGAAGGACGGAAGCTCCACCCCCGATTCGAGCACGACGAGTTCGCCCGGAAGCCTGGTGAGCAGGGGCTCCCATGCAGTGAAGTCGTAGGGCGGGTCACACAGCACGAGGTCGAATTGCGAAGCGGTCGATGCCACCCAGGAGTCAACGTCGGCGCGGACCACGGTGGCGTCGCCGTCCGACTCCGCTCCACCCATTCCGGCCGACACCAGATTCTCCCGAATGGCAGTTACCGAGAGGGGGTCCCGGTCGATGAACGTGACCGATGCCGCCCCCCGTGACAGCGCCTCGATACCGAGTGCACCGGTTCCGGCGAACAGGTCGGCAACCCTCAACCCCTCCACCCCGCCGAGGCTGAACAGGATGTCGAAGATGGCTTCGCGCACCCGGTCCGAGGTGGGGCGAACATGATCGCCTACTGGCGCGCTGAGGCGCCTGCCTCGGGACTCCCCACCGACCACACGCATCGCACAACTCTACCGACCGTCTCCCAACGGACAGCTTCGGGCAAACGTCACGAGCAGGGCCGGGTGGGCCAACGCAACTCTGATCAGCTCTTGAAGAGAAATTCGGCCTCGTCGTCGTCGATGAACAGTCGAAGTTCCTCGACCATCAGGCGGTGGCTGTCCAGCAGTGGGTCGGAACCGACCAGCTCGATGGCCAATGAACGAGCGTCGGCCACCAGATCCCGATCCGAGAGCAGGCGGGCCAGCTTCAGGTCGGATCGCCCCTTTTGGCGGGCGCCCAGAATCGTCCCCTCGCCGCGGAGCTCAAGGTCCACGTCGGCCAGAACGAATCCGTCGGTGCTGGCCTCCATTGCCTCGAGGCGTGCCGTGGCCTCCGGAGCTCCCGAGCCGGACAGCAGGAAACACCAGGACGGCTCGCCGCTGCGGCCGACCCGCCCCCGCAACTGGTGGAGTTGGGCGATGCCGAAACGATCGGCATCCTCGATCACCATCACCGATGCATCGGGAATGTCGACCCCGACCTCGATGACCGTGGTCGCCACCAGCACGTCGAGGTCTCCGGCCCGGAATGCCTCCATGGCGTGCTCCTTGTCGGCTGGCTTCATCTGTCCGTGCAACAGGCCGACCCGCAGCCCGGCCAGCTCGCCTTCGGCCAGGCGCTCGGCCTCGGCGGTAGCCGAGGCTGCCTCGACTCGGTCCGAGCCCTCGACCAGCGGGCAGACCACGAAGGCCCGGTGGCCCGACCCCACCTGTTCACGCACCCGGGACCACGCCTGTTCGACCTCGAGCGGTGTCCGTAGCCACGAGGTGACCACCGGCTGTCGACCGGGGGGCATCTCGTCGATCACGGTCATGTCCAGGTCGCCGAAGACGACCATGGCCGCCGTTCGGGGGATCGGGGTCGCCGTCATGACCAGGAGATCGGGGTCGCGCCCCTGCCCGTCGGCACCCCGGCCCTTGTCACGCAAGGCGGCTCGCTGCTCGACCCCGAACCGGTGCTGCTCATCGATCACCGCTACACCGAGCGAGCGGAAGACCACCCGGTCGGTGAGCAACGCATGGGTGCCGACGATCAGGTCGACCGTGCCGTCGGCCAGGCCCTCGTGGATGGCGGTGCGTTCGGCTGCTCCGGTGCGGCTGGTGAGCAACGCCACCCGCAATGGCCGCTCGCCGGCCAGTGTCGCCAGGTCGGCCACCACCAGGCCGTCGACCAGATGCCGGACCTCGACAGCGTGCTGCTCGGCCAAGACCTCGGTGGGCGCCATCAAGGCTCCCTGGTGACCACCCTCCACCCCGATGAGGAGCGCGGCGACGGCCACGACAGTTTTGCCCGATCCGACGTCACCCTGGAGGAGACGGTGCATGGGCAACGGGCCCCCTAGATCGCCGACCAGATCAGCCACGGCCCGAGCCTGGGCCGACGTCAACGCGAAGGGCAGACCGTCCACGAACTGCTGCATCAGGGTAGGGCCGTCGGTCCGGTTCGTGGCGTGCACGATGCCCCGCGCATCCTCGTGCAGGCGTTGACGTCGCAGCACAAGGGCCAACTGGAGCCTGAAGAGTTCATCGAAGGCCAGACGCCGGCGGGCCGGTTCCACCTCGTCCATTGAGGTCGGTCGGTGGATGCCGGCGAAGGCTGCAGTGCGGTCGAGGAGCCCGTGGCGGTGGCGGGTGTCGCTATCGAGCGGGTCAGCAAAGGTGCCGGCCCGGTCGAGCGCCTCGTTGACCATCCGACCGATGCGGGCCGAGGTCAGCGAACCCTTTTCGGTGAGGGGATAGACGGGGTAGATGCGACCGACCGCAGCTCCGTCTCCGTCTCCGTCTCCGGCCCCGGCCGTAGGTGCTGCGTCCGGCTCGTCGGGACCCTGGAGCACTTCGACCGTGGGATTGACCATCTGGACCGCGCCCCGGAAGGACGAGACAGGTCCGAAGAACACAGCCAGCGAGCCGACCGCCATCTGGCGGGCCCGCCACGCCTGGTTGAAGAAGGTGACCTTCATCCTTCCGCCTCGGTCGACCACGTCCAGCTCCACCCGGGACGGTCCCCGTCGCCCGCGACCGGGGCGTACCGGCGGGGCACTGACCCGGCGGACAGTGGCCACCACTGCCGCCTTCTCGCCTTCGACGAGCCTGTCGATGGTCACCATCCGGGTGCCGTCGATGTGGCGACGCGGGTAGTGGGTGACGAGGTCGAAGACGGTAGCGATGTCGAGCTCGTCCAGGTCGCGTGCGGCCGACTCCCCTACCCCCCGCAGCACCGTCACCGCCAGATCGGCGAGCTGTCGCAGCCGACGTCCCGGGGCAGCATCCCCGGCACCGGGCTTCGGTGCCGGAGCGCTCACTCGATGGAGAACAGGTACGGGTACAGGGGCTGTCCGCCGTGGTGGACCTCGGTCTCGACCAGCGGTCGAGCCTCCTTCAGCCACTCGGTGATCCGGCGAGTATCGGCGGCGCCCGAACCCTCACCCTCGATGATGGTCACCAGGTCGTGGTCCTCACCCACCAAGAGATCGAGCAGGTTGCAGGCGGCATCGGCCAAGGTGTCACCTACCACTTCGATGCCGTCGCGGGACAGGCCGAGCCAGTCACCTGTGCGCACGGGACCGGCCGACGTCTCGGAGTCGCGGACGGCTCGGGTCACTTCGCCGGGCACGACTTTGCGGGCGGTGGCCTCCATGGCCTCGGCGTTGGCGCCGCCACCGGCCTCGGGGTCGTAGGCCAGCAACGCGGCAAAGCCCTCGGCGATCGTCTCGGTAGGGACCACCCACACCCGTTTGGCACTCAATTCGTCTACCCGGTTGGCTACTGGGCGGATGTTGCCGTTGTTGGGCAGCACGATGACCTCGTCGGATGCAAGGGCGTCCACCGCGTCGACCAATTCGGCGATGGACGGATTCATCGACTGCCCGCCGGCGATCAGTCGCTGGACACCGAGCGAGCGGAAGATCCGCCCGATGCCGTCGCCGCTGGCCACCGCCACCACGCTGGTCACCGGGGTCGGCCCGAGGGGAGCCTCGGACGGACCTGAGTCCTCGTCGCCAGCGCCCTCGCGCACCCATCGCTCCTCTTCCACCTCTTCGAGCAGGTCGGTGACGCGAATCGACCGGGGCCGGCCGGCGTCCAGGCTGGCCTCAATGGCCGGGCCTACTTCATCGGTGTGAATGTGGCAGTTCCACAGCCCGTCGCCCCCGACCACCACGATGGAATCGCCCAGGCCGGCCCACACCTCTTTGAAAGCGGGAATGGTCTCGTCGGGTGCCTCCAGCAGATACATCACCTCGTAGCGGAGTCCTGCCAGTTGTGCGTAGGCCTCGTCGTCAGTGGCCCTTCTACCTTGCATGCCGGTCCCGGCGCCGGCGCGCACGTCGGGCAGTTCGGGCGGTGCGGGCATCGAACGCCCGTCCACGACGGTCAGCAGCGCATCGAAGAGCAGAAGATAGCCGGTTCCCCCGGCGTCGACGACTCCGGCCTGCTCGAGGACGGGCAGGAGCGATGGAGTGAGGGCCAATGCTTCCGCTGCGCCGGCCCGGGCAGCCTCGGCCACGACCACCAGGGACCCACCGGCATCAGCCGCGACATTAGCGGCCTCGGCCGCCCCTCGGGCCACGGTCAGGATCGTCCCCTCTACCGGGCGTTGGACAGCCTCGCGGGCCAGGCGGTCGGCCGTCATGAGAGCCCCGGCAAGGTCGCGGGCACCGGGTCGGCCTTCCGGCGTGTTCAGACCGTCGGACAACCCTCGCAGCAATTGACTGAGGATCACCCCGGAGTTCCCACGGGCCCCCATCAACGAGCCGTGGGCGATGGCCCGGCACGCGCTGTCGAGATCCGGCGAGTCGAGTCCGTCCAGCTCAGCGGCCACTGACTCCAGCGTCAAGGCCATATTGGTGCCGGTGTCACCGTCCGGTACGGGGTAGACGTTGAGGCGGTTGATGAGCTGCTGATGATTCCGCAAGCCGTCACGGAACGTGCCGATCACCTGGCAGAGTGCAGCGGAATCCAAGGCGTCGAGGGCGACCATGGGCAGGATGCTAACCTTTGCGCCTTACCCACAGGTCCTTAGAGGAAGTCGGAGTGTCATGGCAGCGGTGTGCGAGGTCTGCGGCAAGAAGCCGTCATTCGGAATGAACATCAGTCACTCCCACCGGCGTACCAAACGTCGTTGGGATCCGAACATCCAAAAGGTGCGAGCCGTCGTTGACGGTGCACCCAAGCGTCTGAACGTGTGCACATCATGCATCCGCGGGGGCAAAGTGACCAAGCGCCCCGTCCGCAACTTCCCGGGCTGAGCCCGACCGGTACGTTCCGCCCGGGTACGCCCGAACCTTTTTATATCCCCGTCACCCGTTTCGGGTGGCTTCATTCGCCTTGAGTACCGCCCCAGGGGTCCGACCTGGTCAGAATCGGTGCCGCCAGCCACCAGCGGGCAGCGGTTCCTCGTCGAGCAACCGGCCTGCACCGGCATCGGTGCACCGGCCGATGGCCAGTGGCATCCGGAGGCCGGCCTCGTCGAAGGCGACTTTCAGGGCGTCGGGATCGGGCGTCGCAACGATCAGTTCGTAGTCTTCGCCGCCATCGAGAGCCTCGTGGCGGGTCGCGCCCTCGGCTACCACCGGCGCGCCGACCACCAGGTGGAGCCCGACCCCCGAGGCATCGGCCAGGTGGGTCACGTCGGCCATTAACCCATCCGACACATCGATGCAGGCCGTGGCCCCAGCGGCCCGAGCCACCATCCCCTCGCGGATCCGGGCCATCGGTCGACGATGAGCCGTGGCCAACAGGTACGGGGTCCCTGTGTCCAGCGGTTCAGACACCCCCGCCGCCCCGTCGGTAACCGGAACCGCGAGCAGGCGCAGGCCGGCGGCGGACGCCCCCAGCGGGCCGGTCACGAAGAGCAGGTCTCCCGACCGGGCTCCGGACCGGGTCAACAGCGGGCGCACTCGGTCGTCTGCTGGCCCGACGGCAGCCACCGAGACGACCAGAAGCGTCGAGGACGACAGGTCACCCCCGACGACGGTGCACCCGGTGACCTCGGCCGCCAGGGCCACGCCGTCCCCCAGACGCTTCACCGGGAACCCGGCCGGCGCGGCAACCGAAAGCAGCACGTGAGATGGGGCGCACCCCATGGCCCCGAGGTCGGAAACCGTCACCATCAGTGACTTCCAGCCGATGTCCTCCGGCGTGCTCACCGCCAGGTCGACGTGGACTCCCGCCACCACCAGGTCGGTGGCCATCACCACCCGCCCCAGGCCCGGCAGGGTGACCGCAGCGGCGTCGTCACCGATTCCCAGGTCCCCAGGTGCAAGTCCACCGGGACCAGTTGCGAATCGGGCGGCCAGGGCGTCGATCAGCGAGAATTCGTCCCCTTCGCCATTCACGGATGGACCCCGAACCCACTCACTGCCTGGTGTCTCGTTTTGGGGGTACGCACCCGTCTTGCCTAGCATTGTCTTCAGCCCGAACCCACTACCATTGGCGACCCGTGCCGACAGCCAGCATGCGGACGAGATGCCGCATGGACGACGACCCCGCTGGGTCGCCGGACAACCGAGGAGGAAGAACCAACCCATGCCCCCCACCGAGAACAAGAAGCTGATCGCATGGGTCGACGAAGTGGCCGCCCTCACCCGGCCCGACGAGGTTGTCTGGTGTGACGGCTCCGCTGAGGAGTACGACCGTCTCTGCCAGCTGCTGGTGGACAACGGGACCTTCACCAAGTTGTCGGAGGCCAAGCGCCCGAACAGCTACTGGGCGCACTCCGACCCGGGCGACGTGGCCCGCGTCGAGGATCGCACCTACATCTGCTCGACCGACGAGGTCGACGCCGGCCCCACCAACAACTGGCGGGACCCGACCGAAATGCGTGGCGTCCTGACCGAACTGTTCCGGGACTCGATGATCGGCCGAACCATGTACGTGGTCCCCTTCTCGATGGGCCCGCTCGGTTCGGACATCGCCCACATCGGCGTGGAGATAACCGACTCCGCCTACGTGGCCGTGTCGATGCGGATCATGACCCGTATGGGCCGTGGTGCCCTCGAGGTGCTCGGCAACGACGGCCAGTTCGTCCCGTGTCTGCACTCGGTCGGCATGCCGCTGGCCGAGGGTAGGGCCGATGTGCCGTGGCCGTGCGACGCCGACAACAAGTACATCGTCCACTTCCCCGAGACCCGTGAGATCTGGTCCTACGGCTCGGGCTACGGCGGCAATGCGCTGCTGGGCAAGAAGTGCTTCGCCCTACGGATCGCCTCGGTCATGGCCCGCGATGACAACTGGCTGGCCGAGCACATGCTCATCCTCAAGCTGACGTCGCCGGCCGGTGAGACCAGATACGTCACCGGCGCCTTCCCATCGGCCTGCGGCAAGACCAACCTGGCCATGCTCATTCCGTCGCTTCCCGACTGGAAGGTCGAGACAGTCGGCGACGACATCTGCTGGATGAAGTTCGGTGCCGACGGACGTCTCTACGCCATCAACCCCGAAGCCGGATTCTTCGGCGTGGCGCCCGGCACCAACACGCACACCAACCCGAACGCCATGCTCACCATGGACGCCAACACCATCTTCACCAATACTGCCCTCACCGACGATGGTGATGTGTGGTGGGAGTCGATGACCTCCGAGCCACCGGCCCACCTGACGTCGTGGAAGGGCGAGGATTGGACCCCGGATTCCGATTCGCCGGCCGCCCACCCGAACGCCCGCTTCACCGTTCCGGCCGCACAGGACCCGGCCATCGCCTCGGAGTGGGAGAACCCTGCCGGTGTGCCGATCGACGCCATCCTCTTCGGTGGACGCCGCGCTTCGGTCGTCCCGCTCGTGTTCCAGTCGCGCGATTGGAAGCACGGCGTGTTCCTCGGATCGATCATGGCCTCGGAGACGACGGCGGCGGCTGCCGGAGCGGTAGGCAAGCTGCGCCGTGACCCCTTCGCCATGCTCCCGTTCTGCGGCTACAACATGGCTGACTACTTCGCCCACTGGCTGGAGATCGGCGAGGGTGCCGACCCCGAGAAGCTGCCGAAGATCTTCTACGTCAACTGGTTCCGCAAGGATGAAGACGGCCGCTGGCTGTGGCCCGGCTACGGCGAGAACAGCCGGGTCCTCGAGTGGGTCTTCGAGCGGGTCAGTGGCAAGGGCGAGGCCGTCGAGACCCCTATCGGATTCATTCCGGCCCCCGGGGCCATCAACACCGACGGGCTGGACGTGTCGGCGGCCGATATGGCCACCCTGCTCCACGTGGACGCCGACGAATGGCGGGCCGAGGTGCCATCCATCCGTGAGCACTTCGCCACATTCGGCGACAAGCTACCGGCCGCGCTGGCCGGGGAAGTCGACAAACTGGAGCAGCAGCTGAGCTGACAGGGCTGGTCCGACTCGTCGAGTATCGATCATCAAGGGGTCGGTCCGCCGGCCCCTTGACCGCGCCCGGGTGGCTTGGTGGGTAGCTCGGTGCCGTGCTCAGGCTCGGTTGGCTGTCGAATGGAGGGCACTCATGTAGGACAGTGCACCGACCATGGCCACCACGGCGAGCACCAGATTTCCGGCAGGAATCGACAGCGACACCACCACTCCGACCAGCGACCCGATGACCCACATCAGCTGGAGCCGGGTCTCGAAGCGGGCGAAGGCGCGGCCCTGGTCCGACTCCCGGACGTGGCGCTGGACCAGCGCGTCGAACGACGGCTTGGCCACCGCCCCGGCGGCACCGACGGCCAGCGCCACAAGAGCCTGGATAGCCGGATAGGGGAAGATCCAGCCGAACAGCCCGACGGCGGCCACCAACCACAACGAGGCAGCCAACATCTGCTGTTCGGACAGGACTCGTCGGAGTCGGCCCACCAGCAGAACCCCGATGACAGCGCCGAGAGTGAGGGCACCGATCAGCAGACCAAACCACCAGGTGGCCGCACCTTGGCGCCGGAGGCCGAAGGCGAACAAGAACGTGAGGAAGCCGAGTAAGCCTTTCAATACCGACATCGGAGTGAGGGCAAGGATCACCTGCGTCCCGGCGATAGGCCGGAAGGCGGCCAGGTCCTGTTGCTCCTCCGTCCACCAGCCGTCGGCATCCGGGGCCAGTTCGATCTCGGCATTCGGATCGCCACAGAACGATAGCGCCTGTCCCCGACGGCTCTCACGGACGGTCCTGGCCGGCCGCCGCACCGGCAGTCGCATGCCTGCCACCCCGGCGCCTACAAACACAGCGGTGCACGACCAGAGCACCCCCGGAGCCCCGAAGAGCTTGAGGATGGCGATGGCCGGCAGGGCGAAGACGAAACCGGATAACGAGGCCAGAAGACCCAACCGGGCATTCAAGGTGGCCAGGTCCGGCTCCAGCATGGCCTCGCCCGTCACCGGGTCGTCTATGTGGACGGTCGGCGGCATCCCATACGGTGACGTGGGGTCCGGTGGACCGTCGCTGTCGTCGAGCCATTCTGGGCCGTCGAGGCCCGGACCGACGCCGGAACCCGGCATCTCCATGGCGGCCATTTCCGGCACCAGGGCACCTTTTGTTACCAGGTAGACCTTCGAGAGCACCAGCATCAGGAATGCCTCGGGGAATAACAGGAGGGAATGGATATCTCTGGCGATGAACGGGCACAGAGCGGCCCGTCCGAGAGCCGAAATGACCACCATGGCCCGGCGCGCCCCCCGACTGCGGTCGATCAGTGGGCCGAGTGCCGGCGCCACCACAGCGAAGGGACCCATGGTCAAGAGGAGGTAGAGCAGGACCTTGTCCTTGGCCGCCGTAGGGGAGATCGAGAAGAACAGCGACCCGGCCAAAGACACGGCGAACAGGGTGTCCCCCGCCGTCATCAGGACGTGGGTCAGGGCCAGGCGGCCGAAGGGACTGCGCTGGTCGAACAGGTCATCGACCGCCGACCGGACGAGGCGACGGAACTGGTCGCCTCGCTCCTTGACACCCATAGCGGCATGGTAGGCCGGACAAGGTGAGGAGTAGGTCTACCTGTCCAGCACCGGCTCGTCGAGACCGATCCCGCCCTTCCAGGAGATGGACATGTCCGTCAGCGCCTATGTGCTCATCCAGACCGAGGTCAGTCGGGCAGCGGGCGTGGCCCGGGCCGTGCAGGGCCTCGACGGCGTGGTAGCAGCCGAGGGCGTCACCGGCCCTTATGACGTGATCCTCCGGGCTGAATCGACCACGGTGGATGAACTGGGCCAGATGGTGGTGGGCCGGATCCAACTCATCGAGGGCATCATCCGCACCGTCACCTGCCCCGTCGTCAACCTCTGACCGAACGGACCGCTGGTTCAGAGGTGCGGAGCCAGGAGTGCCAGGACAGTCTCAGGCAATTGCACCGGAGCTGCGCAAGACTGCGACCTCGTCGGTCGGTATCCCCCAGTCGGCCAATGCCTCGTCGGCGTGTTGGCCAGGATTGGGCGGCGGGCGGCGGATCGAACCGGGGGTCGACAGGAACCGGGGCGCAGGGGCGGGCTGGACCACGCCGGCCACCTCGGTGAAGGTGCCCCGTTCCTTGTTGTGGGGGTGGTCGGGCGCTTCGGCGGCCGACAGCACCGGAGCCACGCAAGCGTCGGAGCCGGCAAATACCGCCTCCCATTCTCTACGTGTCTTCGAGGCGAAGATGGCGGTGAAGCGCTGCTTCATCTCGGGCCACGTGGACCGGTCCATTTGGGTGCTGAGGTCCTCGGCGCTCAGACCGAGCAAGCGCATGAGCTCGGAATAGAACTGGGGCTCGATGGCCCCTACGCCCATGTACCCGCCGTCTGAAGTCTCGTAGACCTCGTAGAAGTGGGCCCCGGTGTCGAGCAGATTTGTCCCCCGCTCGTCCTGCCACACTCCAGCGGCCCGGAGCGTGTAGGTCATGGTCATGAGCGAGGCGGCGCCGTCGACCATGGCTGCATCGATGACCTGGCCCTTCCCGGTGGTCCGGGCACCGAGGATGGCGGCCACCATGCCGTAGGCCAACAACATCCCTCCGCCACCGAAGTCGCCGACCAGGTTGAGTGGCGGCAACGGACGCTCCCCTTGGCGGCCGATTGCCTCGAGCGCGCCGGAAACAGCGATGTAGTCGATGTCGTGACCGGCAGCCTGGGCCATCGGGCCCCCCTGGCCGTAGCCCGTCATCCGGCCGTAGACCAGTTTCGGGTTGCGGACCAGACACTCGTCAGGCCCCAGCCCCAGACGCTCGGCCACTCCGGGCCGAAATCCCTCCATCAGACCGTCGGCCCCCTCGAGCAGGCGCAATACCAGGGCTACCCCGTCCGGATGCTTCAGATCGACGGCCACGGAGCGGCGGCCCCGGTTCATGAGGTCGACGTGGGGCTCCTGGCGGGGTGGGTAGGTGGCCCGGTCCGCTCGGTCGATGCGAATGATGTCTGCGCCGGCATCGGCCAGCATCATGCCGGCGAAAGGGGCTGGTCCGAGGCCGGCCAACTCGATGATCCGCACACCGTCGAGGGGCCCGCTCATCGGACACCCCCGGAGAGGGTCACGAGCAGGCTCGCCACGGCGGGCGGGGACGCTGAGGCTACGACGGAGTTCGGACGGGTGCGGGAGCGAAACTGCATTGCGGGATGGTGTCCCACCGGCGCCGGCGGGTCAAATGCGCAGTCACCACGTTCCGCCGAAAGGGTTGCCATAGTTGGAGGTCACGAGGGAATGACGCGTTGGATCCGCCCGGTGGCGACGTTGTAGCGCCAGCCCTCAACCCGCACGCCGTCGGGCAGCTGGGGGCAGTCGCGCACAAGGGCCACGTCGCACCGCAGGGCTCCGTCGGGGTCGGGCATGGCCAGGAACTCCCACTCCTCCACACCATGCGTCCCCTGGTCACCCAGGCGGGCCCGCACGTGTCCGTCCGTATCGTCAGCCAAGGCGCAGTCGGTGTGCTGCATCACGGCGATCTGGGTCACACCGAGAAAGTGGGTGGCCAGGATCAGTGACCGCAGGACGTCTCGCGTGACCCGGGCCCCACCGTTGCGGAGAATCTTGGCGTCTCCGGGGTGGAGCCCGAGCATGGCCAGCGGCTCGATGCGGCTGTCCATACAGGTGACCAGTGCAAAGCCTCGGGCGGCTACCGGTGCGATGCCCTGCAGGGCAAACCCGTCGGCGTACTCGGCATTGGCGTTGAGGAAGTCGTCGAACATTCGACATGCATGGTACGTCGGGACCGGCACCGTCTGTGCAACGCCGCGCCCGAGGCCGCAGGTAGCGTGACCGCACAGCCGGCGGCGACGGGGTGCCGAACCGAGTCAGGGGGCAGTTCATTGATGTCTGGCGGTTTCGAATGCGGCAAACCAGTGTCGGAACGTTGGTTCGGCCCTGGACGCGTCAACCTCATCGGCGATCACACTGACTACAACCAAGGGCTGGCACTGCCCATGGCCATCGGCTTGGGCGTCGCCGTCATGGTCGAGCCGACTGGCGCCGAGGAGTTCGAGATCACGTCAGATGCCTACCCCCGGGACCGTGCCACCGTTCCACTCGACGTCGACGCAGAAGCCATCGCCTCCTTGGAGCCAGCGTGGGCCCGTCTGGCTGCCGCCATGGTGTCGCTGGCCCGGCCCGCATCCGGCGGAAGGATGCACGTCGCCTCCACCGTGCCGCGTGGCTCCGGGCTCTCGTCGAGTGCGGCCTTGGCTGTGGCCCTAGCCGACGCCTTCGGCGTCGATGGCGATGCCCTCGTCATCGCCCGGCTGTGCCAAGCAGCAGAGCACCTGCTCGGCGTACCTGTAGGCCTGATGGACCCCCTGGCCTGCGCCGGAGGTAGCGCCGGACACGCGCTACTGATCGACTTCGCCTCGCTCGACACCTGCCACGTCAGCGTTCCGGCCGGGGCCGAATTCATCGTGGTCGACTCCGGCCAGCGGCGCGACCTGCGATCGTCGGCGTACGGAACCCGGGTTGCCGAATGCGAGGCGGCCGCAGCCATCATCGGCCCACTCGGGCTGGCAACTGAGGTCGATGTCATCGGACTGCGGGACTCGTTGCTGCGACGCCGGGCCCGGCACGTCATCGGTGAGTGCTCACGTGTGCGTGCCTTTGCCGCGGCCCTGGGGGAGGACGATCTGGTCGGGGCCGGGCTCCTCATGGACGAGAGCCACCGCAGTCTTGCCGACGGGTTCGAGACCACTACCCCGCAACTCGATGACCTCGTCGGACACCTTCGGTCCCGACCAGGAGTGCTCGGGGTACGGATGACCGGTGCCGGCTTCGGTGGATGCGTGGTGGTGCTCGCAGTACCTCAAGCAGTGGACCCGGCTGCCCTCGGTGCCGAGGCGTGGCTGGTGAAGCCGAGTGACGGGACGGTGGCACGGCGGACCGGCCGCTGACGCCGGATGGGTGCAACTCTCAGCTGGCCTTCCGGTGACGGTGGAAGAAGCCACGATGGCCTTTAGTCCTGCCGGCGTCGGCGGCCGCATCCAACTCGTCGACTACGGGCGTCGCGCAGGGTGAACACGTGCGAACGCCTTCTACCATGCGGGTGAGGCGTACCAGTCCGCAGACCTGACACTTGCGACCCACGAACACTTCGGCCGAGCGTAGGGGACGATCGACGGTCAGGGCGGCCAGGCGATCCTGGACGTCCTGGCGAAGTACGAAACTCCCATCGGCGTCCCGTTGGACGAGATCCCAGGCCACGAGATCGTGAAGCAGGGGAACCAAGAGATCGAGGCGGCGTTTCGGGTCGTCGAACGGCTGGAGAGACCGAATACCCCAGTCGACGTTTGGATCACTCAACCCGCGCACTCCTGCCACGTCCACCATCCGACACTCCTTCCGCACCGACCAGGCCCGTGGACCGAGCACGTAGTCGACAACCCCTCGCCTGGCCATACTGACGGATACACACCCCCGGTACAAGGGCGCGAGCGGGACTTTCGTGGGCGAGAGGCACATTGGCGGACCGCAGACGCACGACCAGACGTACAAGTTGACGTTCAACCACGGTGGTCTTCGGGCCCGTTCTCGGGTGGCCGACGAAGACGCCGGGAGATGATCCGTACCAGCACGGTCGGATGGCGGGCGTCCTCCACCCGATGGAGGACCCCCTGTCCCCACACCACCACGTCGACGGCACCCGTTCCGACCAACCGTCGGACCGGGCTCTGGACGGCGGTCACCCGTTCGATCGAGTCGAGCGGAATGTCGACATGGTTTCCCGGGGCGGCACCCCACTGGTCAACCAGCCGGTCAGTGGTGAGCATCAGCCAGCACCGCCGCCATCGGACGAACCGTACGGCAAGCCAGGTACCGGGGATGGCAACCATGGCACCCTCGACCCAGTGGAGCGAGACGGAGGTGTGCGGGATGGCGACGTCAAGGGTGATCCCGACGGCCACGGCCACTAGGGCGGCCAGCAGTGGGGCACTCAGGAACACCCAGTGGGGCCGGATGTCCACCAGGACCTGCTCGCCGGTAAGCAACGGAGGGCGTGCCGCCACTGCTCAACCCCGAGTCGGAGAGGTTCGGGGGATTAGGTCGGCCACCAGTCCAATCTACCGAGGACGGTCCCCCACCCCGGTGGCACAGCCCGACGGTAGCCTCAGCCTCCGTGGAACTCCTCAAGATGCCGGCGTCGCCCGGAGGCCCCGACCGCTTCGAGCGAGCATGCGCTGATCTGACGCCGGCCCAGGGCCGGGCCGTCGGGTCGACGTCCGACGCCCTCTGCGTCGTGGCCGGAGCCGGCTCCGGAAAGACCCGGGTGCTCACCTTGCGGGTCGCTCGGCGGATCCGCGACGGCTCGGCCGAGGCCGACCATTCGGTGGTCTGCACCTTCACCCGAAAAGCAGCCCTCGAACTGCGTGATCGCTTGAGCAGCTACGGCGTGCCCGTGTCGACCCCGGCCGGCCCGGGCGGCATCCCTTCTGCCGGTGTGCGGGTCGGGACACTCCACCAACTCGCCCTCACACTCCTAAGGCGTCGGGCGACCGACACCGGCCAGGCGCCGCCGGCCCTCGTCGACCAGCGATGGCGGACCCTGGCCGAGGTGGCAGGTGACCGCACGATCGCCTCCATCGTCGACACAGAAATCGGCTGGGCTAAATCCCGATGCCTGACCCCCGACGACTACGGGGCGGCGTCGGCTGGCGCCGGTCGCACCGGCGCTCTGCCCACCAACCAGGTGGTCGAGGTCTTCGCCGCCTACGAGGACCGGCTGGCCCGACGGGGTCTGCTCGACCTCGACGACGCACTGCTGCGGGCGGCCGACCTCTTCCTCGACGACACATTTGCCGGCCAAGCCCACTGGCGCTACCGCCACGTGGCCGTTGACGAGTTCCAGGACGTCAACCCGGCCCAGTACCGCTTACTGGAGGTGCTGACCGGTCCGCGGCGCGACCTGAGCGTGGTGGGTGATCCGAACCAGGCCATCTACGGGTGGAACGGCGCTGATCCGACACTGCTGGCCGCATTGCCCGATCGGTTTCCCGGCATCGAGGTCGTTCATCTGGACCAGAACCACCGATGCACACCCCAAGTGGTGGCCGCAGCCTCCGCTGCGCTCGGCCGTTCGGATGTTGCTCCTCCCCGTTCCGCGGCCGCCGATGGCCCAGTGCCGACGGTGACCGCCTTCGCCGACGACCGGGCCGAGGCCGAGGCTGTGGCAGCACGGATCCTGGCCCGGGCCGAGGCCGGCGTGGCCTGGTCGGATCAGGCTGTTCTGGCCCGCACCCACGACCTACTTGCCGGCGTGCGTCGGGCCCTTGGCGAGGCCGGCATTCCGTGCCGGTTCGCCCCCGCCCCCGAGTCTCCCGATACCGAGGCCCCGGGGCCGGCCACCGGTCGCGCTGCAGCCCGCACCCGGACGGCCGGGCACCACGCCCCCGGAGGCGGCGTAGAACTGGCCACGTTCCACCGGGCCAAGGGACTCGAGTGGGGTGCCGTCGCCGTGGTCGGGTTGGAGGAGGGATTCGTCCCCATCATCCATGCCACCACGCCGTCAGCCGTCGACGAGGAACGACGGCTCATCTATGTGGCGCTGACGCGGGCCGAACGGGTTCTCGAGTGCTCATGGGCCCGTTCGCGGGCCATGGGAGCGAGCGGTCGGATCATGGAGCGTCGCCCGTCGCCATGGTTGGCCGACGTGATGGCCGTCGCCGTCGAGGGCACGGAGCGGCCCGCACCTCAGGCCGCCGCCGAGCGGTTTGCCGGCCTGCGGGCCCACCTGAAGAGCTGACCTGGCATATCGATCCCGAGCTCGCTGGAGCGTCAATCGCACCTGGGCCTTCGTTGGAGTCGCGACTCAGTCGACCGACGTGTCGATGAACACCGGAGTGTGGTCCGAGGGCTTCTCGCCCTTGCGGGCCTGGCGGTCGATCAGCGCGAACGTCGTAGTCCGGGCCAGC
>JAYVYR010000027.1:0-6419 GCA_043784065.1 Acidimicrobiaceae bacterium | reverse complement strand
GGCATGTCCAGCCACCGGGCCTCGATGCGGTCGCGCTCGGCCAAGAGGGGAAGCAGTCGCGCCGGGTCGGCGAGTATCGCGCGATGGAGTACCTCGTGGTGCCACCACAGCGTGTCGGGGTCGAACCGGTCCGTCGGGACGGGGCCAAGGTCGAGTGGCTCGTCCACCCGCACCGGCTTGAACAGACTGGTGCACGGCGCCGCCGTGGCCGTCGCCCAGTGTCGGTGTTCGCCGTTGCGCCTCAACTCGGCGACCCACGAGCCAGTGGTCTGCGAGGTGGCTTTGATGCCGCCTCCGGCGTGCATGCATGGGGCGGCCTTCGCACCGATCACCGGGGACCACCGCGGAGCAGGACCTTTCGCTCCATGGCCGCGTAGGACCGCCATCAGATCGCCTGGCGATGAAGCCGCGCACGACCTGGTGATGGCCTGGCGAACCCGTGACTTGGTGAAGTATGTGGGAATCGTGGCGGCGTGGCGGTCGAACCCTGGGATGGTCAGTCCGTTGCTGATCGACCTGATACCCGAAGCGACCCGCTCGACGTCCCAGAGGGTGCCAGCTGTCTCGAGTACGTAGGCCTCGGTCGGGTCGGCCACCAGGAAGCTGTTGTGGTAGGTGAAGCTGCGGTCCTCATCGCCGCAGCCGCCGCCCTGGCCGTAGCGGCCCAGCAGAACGGTCATGACCTCGACGGCAGACCGGGCGGTGTCGGCCCGTTCGAGTGCCAGGCGCAGAAGGTCCATTCCTGTCAGCCCGGTGGAGGCGTAGAGCTGGTCGGTAAAGACGGCCTCGTTGCCGATCACCACCCCGTGTTCGTTTGCGCCCATCTCGGCGCCCCACATCCAATAGGGACGGGACAACAGGACGGCGTTGGTCTCGGCCACTTGGTCGATCTCTATCCAAGTGCACCGGAGTCGATCGGCGACCGGATGGATGCGACGCGGCTGCCAGTCGAGGAACTGGGACTCGTTGGGGTTGCGGTCGCTGTTCTTGGCGAACAGCACCCGGTCGGGGGTGACCACCACGAGCGTGTCGCACATGGGGTCGACACTACCCAGGGGCGGTGGTGCCGTACCGGGTCAGTTGCCGCCAGCAGTGCCCACAGCGCCAGACGGCTGGGCGAGCAGGATTTGGAGTGCAGCCACCACAGGAAGCCACACGTCCTCGACCTCCTCCTCGCAGTCGCCGTCGACGTCGTCGACGCTCAGGCGCACGACGGTGCCCACCGGGTGGGGCCGGAGCTCCCAGCCGATGATCCGGCAAGGCGCCGTGCCCTGTTCGAGGGCGAATGACAGCGACCGGGGACGGTCGACCCGGATCGCCTCTCCGACGACCGAGTGCCCTGCGGGTGTCATCAGTTTGACCGGTGCCCCGAGGTCCACATCGACTCGAGGCGCATCCCGAGCAGGTACCGGGGCGTCGTGTCCGGACAGGTCAAGGTGACCCAGACCCGTTCTGGATGCGCCAAGGTCAAGAACGAGAACCGGTGCGAGCTGCTGATCGTCATTGCGCCATCCTCCGGCCATACCCGGCGGCCCACTCGGCGCACCGCTCTGTCCTGATCCTCGTCGCCATGGCGGCCAAATACAACGACCAGGTGCCGGACAGGGTCTCACGAGAGGTGACCAACGCCTCTGGATCGGTCGGCGATCGAGGATCACGGTAGAAGTCGAGAAGGAGGCGCTCATGACGATACTGGTGGCGTTTGGGACGAAGATGCACGGGACCGAGGGCTTGGCGGAGACGGTGGGGGATGCGTTGCGGGCCGGGGGATTCGAGGTCGATGTGACCGAGGCCCGGGAAGTCGGTGATGTGTCCAGGTACGACGCGATCATCGTCGGTGGGGCGCTCTATGAGTCCCGCTGGCACAAGGATGCCCGCCGGTTCGTGAAGCACCACGCACGTGAGTTGGCCGGGCGACCGACCTGGCTGTTCTCGAGCGGGCCGCTCGACGACTCGGCCTCGACGGGGGAGATTCCTCCCGTCAAGGGCGTACGAGGTCTGATGGAGGAGGTCCACGCCCGGGGTCATGTGACGTTCGGCGGTCGGCTTCCGGACGACGCCCACGGGCTCATGGCGGGCGGCATGGCCAAGAAGCACGCCGGTGACTGGCGTGACGAGGTCCAGGTCCGGACTTGGGTGGACTCGATCATGCCCGAGTTGAGGACGGTCGGCGTGGCCTGACTGCCGCCCTGGCGCAGGAGGGACAACGGACTCTTGGTATCGCGGATTCGGCATGTGAGAGTAGTGGTCGGATCGGCCGCCGAACGGTGGGTGCAGTGCCGAACACAAGTGGAACGTCATGAGCGGTGGGCATTGATGGGGGGCGATCGTGGAGCGGGCGGTCGGTGTGGGTGTTGCGGCGCTTGCCGGTGCGTCTCTGCTCGCCGCGTGCGGGAGCTCGTCGTCATCGACCACCACCTCGGGAGCGTCGGGTTCCACGGCCACCACGGTGTCCGGGTCGGGTGACGCTTCGTCGACGACCAGGCCACCTACCGTGTGACGACTGACGGGATGCTGGACAAAGTCCAGTCCTCGAACGGATCGTCCGTTGGGGAGAGCTTCCAGTTGACGAGCTACACCACCTCGACCCCGGCCTCGGCATTGCCAACCCGCAGAACGCCACGATCGTCACCATCCCGACGGGCGCGTCGGCCCCCTGACCGGGCCTGTCTGCCGGTCGCTCAGATGAGCGGGGCGGCCTCGATGGTCAACCGGGGGTCGAGGTGGGTGGTGTCGTTGAACCGACGGACCACCCAGCGGTTCCCGGTCACGACCAGATGGGAGAGGGATGCATTGTCCGCGCCCACGAACGCCCACGGTTCGGAACCCGTGGCCTGAGCAAGCACCTCGCCGATGACGCCCCCGTGGACCACGACCACCACGCGCTGGTCCGGGTGTCGTCTGGCGATGCGCTCGATACCGGTACGGACCCTCCGAGCGAACCCGGCGATGGGCTCGCACCCGGGCGCAAGGTCCCAACGCTGCTCGCGCACCATCTGCAGGGCCACCGGGTCGCGGTCGAAGAACTTCTGCTCGAAGACCCACCCTTCCCACTCACCGAGGTAGATCTCCCGGAGGTCGTGCTCGACCTCCGGCACGATTCCAAGAAGGGCGACCAGGGGAGCTGCGGTCTCGACGGTCCTGCAAAGCGTGGTGACGTAGACGGCATCGACATGCTCGGTGGCCAGTCGGGCGCACACCCGGTCGGCCTGGCCGCGGCCGAGTTGGGACAGCGGTGGGTCGGCGTGACCCCCCATGCGGGCGAGCGGCATGCCCTCCATGGCGTCCTCAGACTGACCGTGGCGGACAAGGAGGATTTCGCAGGCACCGGGTGGTGAGGTAAATCTCCCCTGGGGAAACCGGCGGGGTGAGCCCGGTACATCTGACACCGTGCTCTCCCCCATCGGTGACGGCGGCTCGGGGGGTCCGGGCATGCGGGCTGACTAGACGCCGAGGCTCGACGCCGATGCGGCCTCAAACAGACGGTTGGGCAACAGGCGTTTGGCCAGCAGGCGTTTGGCCAGCACCCCCACCCGCTCACCGGCGGGGCCGACCGACAGTCGCCGTGGTGGGCGGGCTGTCGTCAGCACCTTCGCCACCACTTCGGCCACCGCCTTCGGGTCACTTCCACCCAGTTCGTCCGCCTCAATCTTGGCGATGGCCGTGGCCGAGGCCTGGGCGTATGGGTCGTTCCCGGTGACCTCGATGGTCCGGCGGCTCCCGGTGAACCCGGTCCGGAAATTGCCCGGTTCGACCAAGGTGACCCCGACACCGAAGGGCTTGACCTCCCAAGCCAGTGCCTCGGCCCATCCCTCGAGGGCGAATTTGCCGGCTGAGTAGTAGGCCTGGAACGGCAGGCCGATGATGCCCCCGATCGAGCTCATGAGCACGATGCGCCCGCTGCGCTCCCGAAGCGAGGGAAGTGCGGCCTGCACGGCGCGCACCGTACCGAAGAAGTTGGTCTCGATCTGGGCTCGGGCATCGGCGATCGGCGTCTGTTCCACCGACCCGGCCAGGCCCCATCCTGCACAGGTGACCACGGCATCGATGCCGCCGTAGTCGCGCACAACCTGATGGACGCCATCAGCAGTGGAGGTGTCGTCGTCAACATCCAGGACGACCTGCGGCCACGGCGCGTCCGGCGTGGTGCGGCGGCTGGCCCCGACCACCAGGAAGCCGCGACCAGTCAGGTGTTCGGCGCAGGTCCGGCCGATGCCGGACGAGGCACCGGTGATGAGGATGATCTTCTTGGTCATCAGGGCTTCAGACGCTCTGAGCCTCGGCCACAACCGCCCGGTCGACGCTCCGGGTGTCGCCAACGCTGACATGGACCCACTCGTGGGTGACGTCGCTAGCAATGGTCATGGCGGGCTCCTCTCGTCGGCACCGACCCATTGCGGGCCAATGACACCAGGCTAGCGACGGGTCGGGGCGTCTGCCCGGGGCCGACGCGTCAGGTCCACGTCAGGCCGGCCGATGCCGCCGCCGCGCTCAGCGCGTCCATGAGCGCTCCAGGTGAGCCGTGACAGGCATCGAGCCCTTCTGGGCCGACCAGAAGTACGTGCACTGCCTGGGTGACAGCCACCACCGCCGGAACGTGGGTGCCGAGCAGGTCCCGGACGTCTGGGGGCTGATCGTCCCGGTGGAATGTGACGAACGGCACCGGCAGATTGGCGCGGCACCGTCTCCAGCCGTCCCGTTCCCGGAAGGTGCCGTGGGTGATGTCGCACAGCGCACAGTGGGTCCGGCCGAGCCGGGCGCCCACCCAGTAGGTGAGCTCGCCCCGCAACGAGCCTTCGGCATCGTAGACACCGACCAGGCCGGTGATCCGACGTGCGTCGGCGGAGCCGTTCATGCTCCGGTGTCGATGGCGAGCCGGCGGTCGGGAATGAACCACATGACCGCCACGCCGGCGTAGAGCCCATAGGCGATCCAGGGTGAGCGGAAGGCGAAAGCCAGCACCACCCCGGTGGCGTAGAGGACGAGCGAGACATAGCCCTTGGTGTCGGAGCCGACCGAGCGTGCGACCGTCGAGCCAGTACCGTTCAGGCGAATGGTCATGCGGACGAGGATCGAATAGGCCAAGCCCGCCGCCAGGCCGACGAGACCGTAGGCCATGCCCGGGACCTAGCGGCTGGGGAAGCGTCCGACCCATGCCGTTACGATCGGGAAGAGTGACAGGCAGAACAAGAGGAAGAGGTTGGTCCACCTGACCGAGCCCCCGATCTTCTCGGTGGCCCGCAGCAGGTGATGGTGGTTGTTCCAGTAGATCCCGACCATGCCGAAGCTGAGCACGTAGACCAACAGGTGAGGGAGCAGGCCGCCCAGGGCCTTCGCCGAGTTGCCGTCGGGCGGAGGGATGGAAAAGGCCATCATCGCGATGATCACGGCCATGACGGCGTCGCTGAACGCCTCCAGCCGGTCTGTCTCGCTCAGCCGCATGATGGTCTGGGGGCTGCCATCTCCACGGGAGCTGCATCGCACCTCCCGCCGGGGCCGGCGAGCCCTCACAGAAGGTGTGGACTCAGCGGATCAGGATGCCCTCCATCTGGTTGACGGCGGCCGTGATCCCCTCCTCCATGCCCATGTCGAGGATCCGCTGCATGTCGTCGACCGAGGGGAACTGGGTCACGATGGTCATGGTGGTGCCGCCCCCGGCCCGATCGGTCAGGTCGAGCCGCATCGTCATGACCGGCATCTGGTCGTTCGGGTTGCCGTGCTCGTCGGCAAAGCCGTCTTCGAGCTCGAGGCTGTTGGGTGCGTCGACGGCCAGGATCCGCCACCAGCCGCGCGGTTGTTCGCCCTCTGGTCCGGTCATGACGTAGGTGCACCGGCCACCCGGGGTGAGGTCATGGTCGACGAACGTGGCCGGATAGGTCGGCGGTCCCCACCACCGCTCGAGCTGGCGGGGGTCGGCCCACAGCTGCCAGGCGCGGATCACCGGGACATCCAGCTCGGTGGTCACGCACATGGTCAACTGCTTGAGGTCCTTGTCCACGGCGGTGACGGTCATGGGCTTGCTCCTTCGTTCGGTGTGTTGAGGACAGCGCTGAAGCGGTCTATCCGGGCACGCCAGACCGCCTCGAACTCGTCGAGCATGGCCTGGGCGGCCTGCACGGTGGCCATATCGGTCCGGACCAGCTGCTCGCGACCTCGTCGGTGCTTGGTGACGAGGTCGGCCCGTTCGAGGACGGCCACGTGCTTCTGTACGGCAGCGAAGCTCATCGCATAGGAGCGGGCGAGTGCCGACACCGACAACTCTCCGTCCATCGAGCGGAGCAGGATGTCGCGACGGGTCCGGTCGGCGAGCGCGTTGAAGACGAGATCCGCCCGGTCCTCGCCCGTCATCGGTCGCTCCCGAATATCTACAACCATTAGGTTGTAGGATAGAACAGTGATCGGGGGTGGTCAAGTGGGTT
>JAYVYR010000026.1:0-3112 GCA_043784065.1 Acidimicrobiaceae bacterium | reverse complement strand
AACGCGGCGTTCCAGGTGGCTACGTAGTCGAGCCCCTCGGCCACCGAACGGCCCTCGCCTGCAGTCAACACGGTCTTGGTACCCTGAACGGCAAGTGGCGAATTGCCAGCTATTTCAGCGGCCATGGCCCTGGCGTCGGCCACCACGGCGTCGGCGTCGGCGCTCACGTTGTTGACCAGGCCGATGGCCATGGCCCGTTCGGCTGTGATGTCCTTGCCCGTGTAAGCCAGTTCAGCCACATGACCCTTGCCGATGATGGCCGGCAACCGTTGCAAACTGCCCACATCGGCCACGATTGCGATCTTTGCCTCTCGGACCGAAAACTGGGCATCATTGCTGGCCAGGCGGATGTCGCAGGCAGTGATCAGGTCGACACCTCCTCCGATGCACCAGCCCTGGATAGCGGCGATGATCGGAACCGGACAGTCGGCCACTGACGTGATCGAGGCCTGGAGTCGGACGATCTCCCGTCGGGCGTGGGTGGCCCGGGCGGCCACCGACGGGCGGGCACCATCGGCACCACTGGATCCGGTGATGCCCGGCATGGCCGTCAGGTCGAGCCCGACGGAAAAGTGGGGTCCCTTGGCTGCCAGCACCACGGCCCGGATGTCCGGGTCGGCGCCGAGGGCGGCCATGGCATCGGGCAGATCGACCCAGAAGTCAGGCCCCATGGCGTTGCGCTTGTTCGGTCGGTCGAGCCACAGGGTGGCCACATGGCCGTCGACCTCGATGGTGAGGACGTCGGAGTCGAAGGAGTCGATGGTGGGAGCGCTCATGGGCGCTCAGCGTAGGGCCCAGACGAAGCACCCGCAGGGCCGCCGGGAGGCATGCGGGGCGGACCGAACGTCTGTGGAGGCCCGGTAGTATGAGCAGCGAGGCTCGTCGATCGAGCCTCGATCCGCGAGAGGCCCCGACCCTGCCCACGTTCACCCCCGACAAAGCTGCCACCCTGCCCGGGGCGCCGTGGCTGGTCCAACGCCGCCTCGCCGCCGCCGAATCGTTCGGATCGTCGCCCCTCCCCACGGAGAAGGACGAGGTCTGGCGCTATAGCCGCATCGACAGCCTTGATCTCGAGCGATTCCACCCTGCCGGGTCGATGCGTCCCGGTGCAGACCCAGGGCTCTCCCTTTCCGCTCGAATCCACGCCCTGGTCGAGAGGCTCGGACCCCGGGGCGGCTTGGTGGTCACGATCGACGGCGTGCTGGCCACCATGTCCTCCTCCGTCGGCGACGATCTGGTGTCGCTCGGTCGGGCTACCGACCACGCCCAGGGTGCCGGTCTGCTCGGCACCGTCCTGACCGACCCCCACGACTTCCCCCTCCTGAATGACGCGTTCGCCATCGATCCCGTGGTGATCGATATCCAGGCCGGCGCTGCTGTTGCCGACCCGATCGTCGTGGTCCACGTCGTGTCCGGCGCGGCAGGCGTGGCCGTGTTTCCTCGCACCGTCGTCCGGGCCGGTTCCGGCGCGACCGCCGGTGTCATCGAACTGGTGGTCGACGCCGAAACCGGGCTGCTGGCCGATGTGCCGACCGATCTGCTCTCGTCCGCTGAGTCACCACCGGAGCAACTCGTCGTGCCGGTCACTGAACTCCTCGTCGAGGACTTCGCCTCGTTGGCCTACGTGTCGATCCAATCGCTCGGGAGGGCCACATGGCAACTCGCCCACCAGGCCAGCACCATCGGTGCCCATGCCTCCCTATCGAGCTTCGCCGTCGCTCTCGGGGGAAGGTACGCCCGCCTCCGCACTGACTCGGCCCTCGTGGGAGATTCGGGGGCCAGCATCCTCCGTGCGGCATTCATCGGCCGAGATGACCAGATGCTGGATTTCCGGACTCTCCAAGACCACCAAGCGCCCCGCACCACGAGCGACCTGCTGTTCATGGGGGCTGTGGCCGATACCTCCCACTCGGTCTACAGCGGCCTCATCCGGGTCAGGCGGGGCGCGATCAAGTCCGATGCCATGCAGACCAATCACAACCTGGTGCTCGACGAGGGGGCCCATGCCGATTCAGTCCCCAACCTCGATATCGAGGAGAACGATGTGAAGTGCAGCCACGGCTCCACAGTGGGCCCAGTCGACGAGGACCAGCGGTACTACCTCGAATCCCGGGGCATCGAACCCGAGCGGGCGGAGCAGTTGATCGTGGCCGGGTTCTTCGACAGCATCGCCGACCAGGTCCCGTTGCCGGGCGCTCGCGATCTTGTGGGCCAGGCACTGGCCGAGCGTTCGGGGGTATCCCGTGGTTGAAGGTTCGACATCGACCGCTGACGGCCGAGATCTGGCCCGGCTGTGCGCCGTCGACGATGTGGCCAAGGGTACGGCCAGACGCTTCGACGTGGCCGGTCTGCGCGTGGCCCTGGTTCGTATCGACGATGAGTTCTTCGCGGTGGGTGACCGCTGCAGCCACGAGGACTTCTCGTTGGCCGACGGCGAGGTGTGGGGCTCCGAGTGTCAGATCGAGTGCGCCAAGCACGGCTCCTCGTTCGACCTTCGGACCGGAGCGCCGTGCTCGTTTCCGGCGACGAAGCCGGTTCCTGTCTACGAGTTGGTCGTCGAGGCCGACGCCGTCTGGGTGGTGGTCCCATGAGCACTGGCGAACTGGTCATCGAAGATCTGCGGGCGGGCATACCCGGACGTGAGATCCTCAAAGGGCTCACCCTGACGGTCCGCAGTGGTGAAGTCCACGCTGTCATGGGCCCGAACGGCTCGGGCAAGAGCACGCTGGCCCACGTCCTGATGGGCCGCCCCGGCTACGAGGTACTTGGAGGGTCAGTTACCCTTGACGGTATCGACCTGCTGGCCCTGCCCACGTGGCAGCGGGCCCGGGCCGGGCTCTTCTTAGCTATGCAGCATCCGATCGAGGTGCCGGGTGTGTCTCTGGTCGAGTCGTTGACCGCTGCCCGCCAGTCGGTAGCGGGCGCGGGGCCGCTCCCTGATGTGTCCGAGCGCCTTCACGCTGAGGCTGGACGGATCGGCTTCGACGCGCGCTTCCTTGATCGGGCCCTCAACGTCGACCTTTCAGGTGGGGAGCGCAAGCGCAACGAGACCCTGCAGCTCGGCGTCCTGCGCCCCCGGTTCGCCGTGCTCGACGAGATCGACTCGGGACTG
>JAYVYR010000025.1:0-3923 GCA_043784065.1 Acidimicrobiaceae bacterium | reverse complement strand
GCCACCTGAGCTACCTGGGGGCAGATCGCGTCGTCCTCTGCCCCCCCGCCACCCCAGAGGACTGCGGCTGCGTCACCAACCGCATAGACGTCGGCGTGGCCCACCACGGCGAGGTCGTGCCCGACCACCAGCCGCCCATTGGGCCCGGTCGGAGCATCGATCTCGCCTGCCACCGTATGTTCCACCGTGACCCCGCCGGCCCACACGACAGTGCGGGTGGGGATCAGGGTCCCATCCTCGAGTTCCACCGAATCGTCCCGCACGACCTTCACCAGGTGCCCGAGGCGGAGTTCGATGCCGCGCCCGGCCAGGGTGCCGGCCGCGTACTCCGACGCCGATTCGCGGAACGGCGTCAAAAGCCGGTCGAGAGCGTCGACCAGGATGATCCGGCCGGCCGAGCGGTCGAATCGGAAGCCGTCGTGGCGAACGGCGACATCGAGCAATTCGGCCAATGCGCCCGCTACCTCCACTCCGGTAGGCCCGCCTCCGACCACCACGAAGGTCAGCGCACCGCGGGCTGCCGCTCCCTCGGGGTGGGCATCGACATCCTCGAGCCGGCGCAGGATGTGGTCCCGCAGCCGACGGGCGTCGGTCAAGGTGTACAAGGGAAAACTATGCTCAGACGCGCCGGGGATGCCGAAGAATTTGGCAGTGGCGCCGCTAGCCACGATGAGCGAATCGAAGGGCAAGGGGTCGGTGCCGGCCAGCAGCAGCTGGCGACTGTCCCAGTCGATACCGGTCACGGCGGCCATGCGGAAGGTTACGTTTTCCGCTTTCCCGAAGATGACCCGAATCGGGTAGGCCACGTCACCCGAGTCGAGGCCGGCGGTGGCCACCTCATAAAGAAGGGGCTGGAAGGTGTGGAAGTTCCGCTGGTCGACGATAGTCACGTCGACGTCCTTGCCAATGAGGGCCCGGGCGGCCGAGAGCCCGGCGAATCCGGCTCCTATGACGACGACCCGGTGCATCTGACCATGGTGGCACATGGCGGCTCGAGGCCGTCTCGCCGGTCTGCTCGGTTCCACTCGTGGACCTGACCTTCGTGAGAGTCACACCTCGTCATTACAATCGCGTCGATCGTGCCGGTCGCCCCGCAACTGCGGGACGCCACTCCCACGGCAAGCCCACCCGGCCGGGCAGGGGACCACTTGGGCACGAGGGAGCGAGATCATGCTGACAGGACTGTTGTTCGGACTTGCGATCGGAAGCGTGCTCGGACTGACCGTCGGCCTGCTGATCCGTTCGAGCCAGTCGACACGGTCCCGGACGACCCAGGCCCGTATCGAGGCTGAATTGGTCCAGACCCGCCGTGCAGCCGACGAGCGCGCGGCGTCGTTCGGCGAGGTGAGGCGCCAGATGGCTGACGAGTTCGCTCGGCTCTCGTCCGAAGCACTTCGCCGGAATGCTGACCAATTTTTGGTGCTGGCCGACACCCGCCTGGGAGAGTCTCGCGTTGCCGCCGAGGGCGACCTGGCCAAACGACAGGAGGAGATCAGCCGACTCTTGGCTCCCATTGCCGAGCAGCTGGGCAAGTACGACGAGGGAATGCAACGGCTCGAAGTCGAGCGGCAGCGGGCATACACGGCGCTGACCGAGCAGATGCGCCACTTGGCCTCGTCCCACGACCAGCTCCAGCGGGAGACCCGCAATCTGGTCACTGCGTTGCGAAGCCCCCAAACCCGCGGGCGGTGGGGAGAGCTCCAGCTCCGTCGGGTCGTGGAGATGGCGGGCATGCTCGAACGCTGCGACTTCTCCGAGCAGGTGACATCGGACGGCGACTCCGGCCGGATGCGGCCGGACATGGTGGTCCACCTCCCGGGCGGCAAGAACGTAGCTGTCGACGCGAAGGTCCCGATGCAAGCGTTTCTCGACGCCAACGAGGCAGAAGACGAGACGGTGCGGCGGTCACACCTGGCCAAACACGGGCGCCAGATGAAGGCCCATGTCGATTCGTTGTCCAAGAAGGAGTACTGGAAGCGGGTCGACCCTTCTCCCGAATTCGTGGTGGCCTTCATTCCGGGTGACCCGCTGCTGACCGCCGCCCTCGAACACGAGCCGGGGCTGATGGAGTACGCGGTGGCCAACCATGTCTTGCTCGCCACGCCCACGTCGCTCATCGCCCTGCTCCGGGCCGTGGCCTACGGCTGGCAACAGGAGGCCCTCACCGAGAACGCCCGCCAGGTCCAAGTGCTCGGCGCCCAGCTCTACGAGCGCATTTCGCGATTGGGTGAGCACATGGCCGGGGTGGGCCGCAGTCTGACCGGAGCTGTCACTGCGTACAACAAGGCTGTCGGTTCGCTCGAGGGTCGGGTCCTGGTGACCGCCCGGCGCTTCGTAGAGATGGGCGTGGTCGGGACAGGGGAGCGGGAGCTGGCCCAGCCGGTGCCGATCGATGCTGCCACCCGACCACTGCAGGCCTCGGAATTGGTCTCCTCGGCACTCGATCCGGCCGATGGCCCGCCCGAACCGGAGTAGCCGACGGACGGACCCGCCGGGCGTGGTTCCCGAGTCACCGCCGACGTTCGGCCCCCGTCTCGACCAGGGCCCACATGCTGCCCGGCCACGATTCGTCCTGTCAGGGGACGAGTATTACGTTTGTGTTGCGGTTCTCATGGGATTCCAAGGTGGGAACGGTAGAAACGATGGAGCCAGCACCTGCTGCGTCGACATCCGTCCTGCTACAGGTGTGCCGCACCGGAAACGAAGGAGACACTGAGTGAACATTCTGGTACTCGGAGGAGATGGCTACCTGGGCTGGCCAACCGCGCTCTACCTGTCCCGCAAGGGCCATCGTGTGGGCGTCGTGGACAATTTCGCTCGTCGTGGCTACGACCTCGAGATGGGCGTCGACACCCTCGTTCCGATCACCGGCCTCCAACAGCGGGTCCGCCGGTGGAACGAGCTGTCGGGCAACGACATCGACGTGTTCGTGGGCGACCTCACCGACCCCACGTTCGTGAGTGAGACGCTCGCCACCTTTGAACCCGACACCGTCGTCCACTTCGCTGAGCAGCGTTCGGCCCCCTACTCGATGATCGACAGAAAGCATGCTGTCTACACCCAGGTGAACAATGTGGTCGGTAACCTCAATCTGCTCTATGCCATCGCCGAGCAGAACCGTGAGATCCACTTGGTCAAGCTGGGGACTATGGGCGAGTACGGGACGCCCAACATCGACATCGAAGAGGGCTTTATCGAGATCACCCACCGGGGACGCACCGACGTCCTTCCGTACCCGAAGCAGCCGGGATCCTTCTATCACTTGTCCAAGGTGCACGACAGCCACAACATCATGTTTGCCTGCCGCATCTGGGGCATCAGGGCCACCGACCTCAACCAGGGCATCGTCTACGGCCACGAGACCGAGGAGACGAGCCTCCATCCGGACCTGGCTACCCGGTTCGACTACGACGGCGTGTTCGGCACCGTGCTGAATCGATTCTGCGTCCAGGCCGTCACCGGCCATCCGCTGACCGTGTATGGAGCAGGGGGCCAGACCCGGGGCATGCTCAATATCCTCGACACCTTGGCCTGCGTGGAGTTGGCCTGTGAGAATCCGGCCGACCGGGGCGAGTTCCGTGTCTTCAACCAGTTCACCGAGTCCTTCTCCATCCAGCAGATGGCAGAAATGGTCGTGAGGGAGTACTCCGGAAGCGCCACCATCGAACATCCGCCGACACCGCGGGTGGAGAAGGAGGAGCACTACTACCGGGCCGCCCACACCAAACTCCTCGACCTGGGCCTAGTACCCAACCTCTTGACCTCCTCCGTCGTCCGCTCGCTCATCGCCGTCTGCGAGAAGTTCAAAGAGCGAGTCGACCCGGCCGCCATCCTGCCAACAGTCAACTGGCGCGATACCTCCTCTAGCCTGGCCACTGCCGGCTCGCACGGGACATCGGCTGACGGCGTAGGCGATACCGAGG
>JAYVYR010000024.1:0-2054 GCA_043784065.1 Acidimicrobiaceae bacterium | reverse complement strand
AGCACCAGCCTCACCAAACGATCCGTCGGTGGTCCAGCCGATAGCGGCCAGAGAATCCCACATGAGGATGCATTTCGGTGTGGTGGGCAGCAGATCCTCACCCCGGATGACGTGGGTGATGGCCATGTCGATGTCGTCGACCACATTGGCCAGCACGAACAGCGGTGCGCCGCTCCCCTTGACAGCCACGAAGTCGTCCATGGCCGTGCACGGGAACTCGACATCGCCCCGGATGACATCGGGGACGACCACGATTCCGTCGTCCGGAGTGCGGTAGCGGAGGGCACGACCCTCACCCTTGGACAGCCCGAGGTCGCGGCAGTGCCCGTCGTAGCCGGGGGTGAGGATGCCGGCAGCCTTGTTGCGTGCTGTCACCTCGTCGTGGGTGCATTCGCAAGCGAACAGCCGGCCGCCGTCCCACAGGGCGTCGATGGCCTGGTGGTAGCGCTCGATTCGCAGCGACTGGCGATAGGGACCTTCGTCGGCGTCCATGCCCAGCCAGTGCAGGGCCGACAGGATGCCGTCGACCCACTCCTCGCGGTTGCGCTCAGCGTCGGTGTCTTCGATGCGGAGGACGAATGTGCCACCGGACTGGCGGGCCACCAGCCAGTTGAACAGCGCAGTGCGTGCACTCCCCACATGGAAGTAACCGGTCGGCGACGGTGCGAAACGCACCCTCGGGGAATCTGGGGCCACGAGGGGCTTACTCGTCCTCGACGATGGTGATAGCGCCGGTGGGGCACCCGTTGGCGGCCTGGCGGACCTTCTCGCGGAGGTCCTCGCCCGGATTCTCGTTCAGTACGTAAAGGAACCCGTCATCACGGACCTCGAAGACTTCGGGGGCGATGCCCATGCACACGGCATTGCTTGCGCACTCGTCGTAGTCCACAACAATTTTCACGGCGTTCCTCCGGGGTTCGGCGAGACAATCACTGTACCGGGACTCAGGGCCAATGCCAGGACAGCACCCTGGTGCTAGACCTCCGGCATGCGCACTTCGTCAGCCCCGACTACCTCCGCCGCCCGCCCGGCCCGCCGGAAGTACCGTCGAGCCCCGGTCTTGGCGCTGCTGGCCGCCGTGGCCGCCATAGCTGCCGCCTGCTCGTCCGGGTCGTCGTCCCCCGCTACCACCGCCACGCTCGCCACCGGGTCATCGAAGCCCCCCACCGTCAACACGACGACAGGACAACCCCGGATTCGCCACGTCTTCATCATCGTGCTGGAGAACAAGGGCTATTCCGAAACCTTCGGAACGCCGGCAGCCAACCCGTACCTGGCCACCAACCTGCCGGCGGCGGGCGCCCAGCTCAGCCAATACCACGGGATCGGCCACTTCTCGAACCCGAACTACATCGCGCTGATCTCCGGCCAAGCCCCGAACCCGTCGAACCAGGCGGACTGCCAGGTGTTCGCCGACTTCCCCGTCGGGACGGCAATCGGCGCCGGCGGCCAGATCGCCGGTTCGGGGTGCGTATTCCCCGCCAACGTGCCCACCTTGGCCAACCAACTGAATGCCGCCCACTTCACGTGGAAGGCCTACATGCAGGACATGGGCAATGTCGCGACCCGCGAAGCGGCGGTGTGCAGCCACCCGGCCGTGGGCACCGTCGACCACACCCAGCTGGCCGTCGTGGGCGACGGCTACGCCAATCGCCACAACCCGTTCGTCTACTTCCACTCGATCGTCGACGACACGTCATTGTGCAACGCAGCCGTCGTCCCCCTGGGCACGACCAGCGGAGCCCTTCCCCCGGCCGCCCCGTCCGGGACGACCGGACTGGTCACCGACCTGGCCCATGCATCAACCACCCCCAACGTGAGCTTCATCACGCCGAACCTGTGCAGCGACGGTCACGACGCCACCTGCGTCAATCAGCCCGGTGCCCCGACGGCGGGTGCCAACATCGATGCCTTCCTCACCACCTGGGTGCCCAAGATCACCGGGTCGGCGGCCTTCAAGAATGACGGCCTGTTGATCGTGACCTTCGATGAAGCCGAGGCGACCGGTCCCGGGGCCGATGCCACGGCCTGCTGTAACGAGCAGCCGGGCCCGG
>JAYVYR010000023.1:0-44164 GCA_043784065.1 Acidimicrobiaceae bacterium | reverse complement strand
CGTGACTTTCCTGACCTCTGACACCTTGGTACTCGTTACGTAGCGCACGCGGGGTGTCTTCGCCGTGTGCGCTTTCCGACCTCCCAGATGGGAGGTCGTTTCCATGCCCGCCCACGGTTCCGAACCAGGGCGGCCCGCACCACCGCCTCTCATCCGACCACCGTCCAACCGTCTTCACCGACCATCGCCGACAAGGGAGCACCCGATGGAACTCACCGGAGCACAGGCACTGATCAAGAGCCTCGAGATGCAGCACGTGGAGGTCATGTTCGGCCTCCCCGGCGGCGCCATCCTGCCCGTCTACGACCCGATCCTCGACTCACCTATCCGGCACATTCTCGTCCGCCACGAGCAGGGTGCCGGCCATATGGCCCAGGGCTACGCCCAGGTCACCGGCCGTCCCGGCGTGGCCATCGTGACCTCCGGACCGGGGGCCACCAACGTGGTGACCCCGCTCGCCGACGCCTACATGGACTCGACGCCGCTGGTCGTGGTGACCGGTCAGGTGGCGACCACGTCGATCGGGACGGATGCATTCCAGGAGAGCGACATCACCGGTATCACCATGGGGATCACCAAGCACAACTGGCTGATCACCGATGTCGACGACATCCCCCGCATCGTGGCCGAGGCATTCCACGTCGCCACCACCGGTCGGCCCGGCCCGGTGCTCATCGACATCCCGAAGGACATCGCTCAGTCCACCATGGAGTGGTACTGGCCGACCCCGGGTGATCTGGACCTACCCGGCTACCATCCGGTGACCCACGGTGACCCGGCTCTCATTCGCCAGGCCGCCGAGCTACTGCTGTCCGCCGAGCGCCCGGTCATCTACGCCGGGGGGGGCATCCTGAAAGCCCGAGCCTCTGACGCTCTGCGCGAGTTGGCCGAGCGCACCGGCATCCCGGTGGTCACCACACTCATGGCCCGGGGCTGCTTCCCCGACTCGCACCCGCTCTGCCTGGGCATGCCCGGTATGCACGGCAACTACACGGCGGTCACCGCCATGCAGAAGTCAGACCTGCTGATCGCTCTGGGTAGCCGCTTCGACGACCGGGTCACCGGCAGGATCGACGCCTTCGCCCCAGGGGCCAAGATCATCCACGTGGACATCGACCCGGCCGAGCACAACAAGGTCCGTGCGGCCGACGTGGCCATTGCCGGCGACTGCCGCCTGGTCATCGAGGAGCTGCTGATGGCTCTCGGGACGCTCGGCCTGAGCCACTCCGATGCCACTTTCGGCGGCAAGGGCGGCGCGCCGTCCGATGCCGTCGCCGGTGCCCCGGCCGACCCCGGATCTCCGGCCGAGCGTTTCCCCCGTGACGGTCTCGCCCCTTGGCGGGCCCAGCTGGGGGAATGGCAGCAGCGCTTCCCGCTGGTCTACGACCAGCAGCCTGGAAGCGGCCCACTGAAGCCGCAGTTCGTTGTCGAGCAGTTGCGTGACAACACCCCGGACGACACGATCGTCGCCTCGGGCGTCGGTCAGCACCAGATGTTCGCCTCCCAGTGGTGGCAGTTCGACCATCCCTACACCTGGGTCAACTCGGGGGGGCTCGGCACCATGGGCTTCGCTGTGCCGTCGGCCATCGGCGCCAAGGTGGGCCGCCCCGACAAGATGGTGTGGGCCGTCGACGGTGACGGCTGTTTCCAGATGACGGCCCAGGAGCTGGTCACGGCCAGCTCGGAGCGCATCCCGGTGAAGATCGCCATCCTCAACAACGCCTATTTGGGCATGGTCCGCCAGTGGCAGGAGATGTTCTACGAGGAGCGCTACTCGGAGGTCTACCTCTCGCCCGATCTGCCCGATTACGTCGGTTGGGCCGAAGCGATGGGTTGCGTGGGCATCAAGGTCGAGTCGCCCGACGACGTGGCCACGGCCATCGACAAGGCCAACTCGGTCGACGACCGCCCAGTGGTCGTCGATTTCCGGACCGATGCCTTCGAGAAGGTCTTCCCGATGGTGGCGTCCGGCGCCTCCAACGACGACATCATGGTCGACCCTTCACTCGTCGGAAGGCCCCGCGCATGAGCATGTACGGCACTGACAAGCGCCACCACACCCTCACGGTCGTGGTGGAGAACAAGTCGGGCGTACTCGCCCGGGTGGCCAGCCTCTTTTCGCGGCGCGGCTACAACATCTTCAGTCTGGCCGTCGCTCCATCCGACAACCCGAAGTTCAGCCGGATCACCATCGTGGTCGACGTCGAGTCGGCCCCCCTCGACCAGATCATCAAGCAGCTTGACAAACTCATCCCGGTGGTATCCATCACTGAACTCGACCCCGCCCGATCCCGCGAGCGGGAGCTGCTGTTGGCCACGGTTGCGGCCGGCCCTGAATCACGGGGCCAGGTCATCCAGTTGGTCGGAGTCTTCGAGGGGAAGATCGTGGACGTCGGCCCGGAGCACCTCACGGTGATGGTGGCCGGCGCTCCCGCCAAGCTTGACGACTTTGAAGACCTCATCAGAGGAAATGGAATCGTCGAGATGCAGCGGACCGGGCGCGTGGCGTTGCCTATGCTCGAGCGGGTCGATCACCGGGGCCAACCGGCCACCGGAACAGCAGACACCACAGAAAAGGCAGGTTGAAGACGATGGCCACGCTGTATTACGAGAAGGATGCAGACGCCAGTCTCATCGGGAACAGCAAGGTGGCCGTGATCGGCTACGGATCCCAGGGACACGCCCACGCCCTCAACCTGTCCGAGTCCGGCGTGGACGTCCGTGTCGGTCTACGCGAGGGCTCGTCGTCCCGGGCCAAAGCCGAAGAGGCGGGCCTGCGGGTGCTGTCAGTGGCTGATGCCGCCGCTGAGGCCGACCTGATCATGGTGCTGCTGCCCGATACCGAGCAGGCCAGGGTCTACGAGGCCGAGATCGCCCCCCACCTGAAGGCCGGGGATGCCCTCTTCTTTGCCCATGGATTCAACATCCGCTTCGATCTCATCAAGCCTCCGGCCGACGTCGACGTGGCCATGGTCGCCCCCAAGGGACCGGGGCACCTGGTGCGGCGCACCTACGCAGAAGGCGGTGGGGTGCCATCACTCATCGCCGTGGCTCAGGACGCCACCGGCAAGGCCCACGCCCTCGCCCTGTCCTATGCCCACGGCATCGGAGGAACGCGTGCCGGCGTGCTCGACACCACCTTTGCCGAAGAAACGGAGACTGATCTGTTCGGTGAGCAGGTCGTGCTGTGCGGCGGCGTGACGGCGCTGGTGCAGGCCGGGTTCGAGACCTTGGTGGATGCCGGCTACCAACCGGAGTCGGCGTACTTCGAGTGCCTCCACGAGCTCAAGCTCATCGTCGACCTCATGTACGAGCAAGGTATTGCCGGGATGCGGTACTCCATCTCCGACACCGCTGAGTACGGCGACCTGACCCGTGGCCCGCGGGTCATCAACCAGGCGGTCAAGGACGAGATGCGAGCCATCCTCGACGAGATCCAGGACGGACGGTTCGCCGCCGAATGGGTCGCCGAGAACGTCAACGGCCGCCCGAACTATGACCGGCTGAAGCAGGCAGGACAGGAGCATCAGATCGAGAAGGTCGGTGCCGAGTTGCGGGACATGATGCCGTTCGTCACCGCTGGCAAGCAGAAGGTGCAGGACATCTCGGGCGGCTGATCCTCTCGGCCCGATCCTACGGGGTCGGCAATCACTCATGTGGCGTCCCCGTCATGCGGCGGCCCCGTCGGACCTATCGGCGGGGCCGTGGCGCGTGCACCCACCCTGCTATGTCAACGGAGCCGCATCAGGACGCGTCAGCCGAGCTGTCTCCAGGTGCCGAGCTGTCTCAATGTGCCGCGGCGGCAGGCGTCGTGGTTGTGGCGCCTGTGGCCTGCGACGCCAACGTGGCGAAGATCTGTTGGGTCATCGTCGCCTGCTGGGCCAGTGTCGCCGTCGAGGCCGCTGTTACCTGGGTATTCCCATTGATGGTCACGAGACCGATGACGGGGCCCTTACGGACGTATCCGAGTAGTAGGAGGCACTGAACCCCGGTCCAGACACGTCGGCCAAGGAGCCGTGGAGCTTTCCAAGGCGTGCCTGCTCCAGGCCGGCGTCGGCTTCGCTCACCTTGGCCCTGAACCCCACGATGACCGTGTCGGCCGGAACGTTGGAGGGATAGGTGCAGACCGTCAACCGGGGGAGTTGGCGACCCGGGGTGCATCGACCGTCTCGCCCAGTGTGTTTTTGATCTGCGCAGCTGTCACCAGCGAGCAGACCGAGGTGGCATGTTGCTGAGTGGTGGTCCCGGTGGTGGTGGTCGAACCGGTGGTCGAACTGCCGGCTCAGGCTCTCAGCGTGAGAGGAAGGACGGCCGCGCCGGCCAGCAGCGCGGTCAGGCGGCGGCCGTTGGGGATGGCGCGCACGAGGCGTCGATACACGGCCGGGTACGCAGGTTGGCTGGCGGCCCCGGAAGGCTACTGGGCCAGGGCCCCGACCACGTGGGTGATGCAGGCGCACAGGGCGGCGACATCGTCCGGGTCGATGCCCGGGAACATGGCGATCCGGAGCTGGTTGCGCCCCAGCTTGCGGTAAGGCTCGGTGTCGACCACCCCGTTGGCCCGCAACACCTTGGCCACGAGAGCGGCGTCGATCGAGTCGTCGAAGTCGATGGTCCCGATGACATGGCTCCGATCTTGTTCCCGCCTGACGAAAGGCGAGGTGAAGGTGGAGTTGTCGGCCCAGGTGTAGAGGATCTCGGCCGACCGGTCGCTGCGGCCGGCGGAGAACTCGAGGCCGCCGTTGTCGTTGAACCACTGCACCTGGTTGTCGAAGAGGAAGATGGTGGCGAGAGCGGGAGTGTTGTACGTCTGGTCCAGCTTCGAGTTGTCGAGGGCGATGGTCAGGTCCATCGAGGCCGGTACCCAGCGCCCGGTGGCGGCAATGGACGCGATCCGCTCCTGGGCGGCAGGCGAGAGTAGGGCCACCCAGAGGCCACCGTCAGAGCCGAAGCACTTCTGAGGAGCGAAGTAGTAGGCATCGAACTCGGCGGGATCGACCCGGAGGCCGCCGGCGCCCGAGGTGGCGTCGACGGCCACAAGTCCGCCGCCGTCGGACGGCAGGACTGCCCCTTCCGGCCGCAAGATCGGCATCATCACGCCGGTCGAGGTCTCATTGTGGGTCAGTGCGTAAAGGTCGACATCGTCACGGGCCACGGGTAACGGGTGGGTACCGACCTCGGAGGTGATGATCTCGGGTTCGCCCAGATGTGGTGCTGCGGCGGCGGCCGTGGCGAACTTGGACGAGAATTCGCCGAACGTGAGGTGCTGGCTCTTCGACTCGATGAGGCCGAAGGTGGCGGCGTCCCAGAAGCAGGTGGCCCCCCCATTGCCGATGACTACCTCGTACCCGGCCGGAAGCGAGAACAGCGACGACAGGCCGGCCCGCAGGCTCCCCACCACCGACTTGACGGGCTTCTGGCGGTGGCTGGTGCCGAGGAAGCTGCCTGAGGCGGCGGACAGGGCCGCCACGGCCTCCGGACGGACCTTGGAGGGACCGGCTCCAAACCGCCCATCGGTGGGCAGGAGGTTGGCGGGGATGCGGATGTCAGGGGTGTCGGTCACGTATGGAATCATTGCACTCATGGCCCAGGAGAAAGAAACCACCGCTGGCGCTCCCCACGGCTCGGGCGTGACGGGTAACCGCATCTCGGCCCGGATCGCAGCGGTCGCACCGTCGGCCACCCTGGCGGTCGATGCCAAGGCCAAGGCCCTCCAGGCCCAAGGCGAGAGCGTGATCGGCTTCGGCGCCGGCGAACCCGACTTCCCCACACCTGAGGCCGTGGTGGCCGCCGCCGAGGCGGCCTGTCGCGACCCGAAGAACCATCGCTATACGCCCACGGCCGGGCTACCTGAGCTGCGCGAGGCGATCGTCGCCAAAACAGCCCGCGACTCCGGCCTTGAGGTGACATCTGGGCAAGTGTTGGTGACAAACGGAGGCAAGCAGGCCGTCGCCAACACGTTCGCCGTGCTGTGCGACCCGGGCGACGAGGTCCTGGTGCCCGCCCCCTACTGGACGACCTACCCCGAGTCGATCGCCCTGGCCGGCGGCGTTCCAGTGGCTGTGGCCACCGATGCGGCCAGCGGGTTCCGGGTCACCGTCGACCAGCTCGAAGCGGCCCGCACCCCCCGCACCAAGGTCCTCCTGTTCGTCTCGCCTTCGAACCCGACCGGCGCGGTGTACCCGAAAGGGGAGATCGAGGCGCTCGGACGGTGGGCGGACGAGCACGGCATCTGGGTGGTCACCGATGAGATCTACGAGCACCTGGTCTACGGCGGCGCCGAATTCCACTCGATGCCGGTGCTGGTGCCCGAGTTGGCCGACCGCTGTGTCGTCGTCAACGGCGTGGCCAAGACGTATGCCATGACCGGCTGGCGGGTGGGCTGGATGCTCGGTCCGACCGACGTCATCGCCGCCGCCACCAACTTGCAGTCCCACGAGACTTCCAATGTGGCCAATGTGTCGCAGCGGGCCGCCCTGGCCGCCGTCTCCGGCGATCTGTCGGCCGTAGCCATGATGCGCGCCGCCTTCGACCGCCGGCGGCTGATCATGCACCGGATGCTCAACGAGATCGACGGCGTCGATTGCCTGCTTCCCGAGGGGGCATTTTACGCCTTCCCTTCGGTCACCGGCCTCTACGGTCGCCAGATGCGGGGCCGCATCCCGACTTCCAGTGCCGAACTGGCCGAGCTGGCCATCGAAGTGGCAAAGGTGGCTGTGGTGCCGGGCGAGGCCTTCGGGTCCCCGGGTTACTTCCGGCTTTCCTATGCCTTGGGCGACGACGATTTAGTGGAGGGCGTCTCCCGGTTGGCCGGGCTCTTCGCCGGGGGCTGACGGCCCATAGGCCTGCCTACGACCTGCCGGTTGGCCGACAGGTCGGGGGTGCGGTCATGCTGTAGGGACCGGCAGGCGGAGGTGGCTCCTCCGAGGCGCCCCGCGACTCGTTCGCTCCACGCTCACGCCGCACGCGCCCGTCTAGTCGACACGCGTTTCTCCAATCGAAAGGAACAACATGGGCAGGGTCCTTGTCACCGAAAAGCTGGCCCAGCCGGGTCTGGACCTCATGGCTGAGGCCGGCCATGAGGTGGACGTCCAGCTGGGGCTGACCCCCGAGCAGCTGGCCGGGGCCATCGTCGGGGCGAATGCCCTGGTCATCCGGTCGGCCACCACCGTCACCGCCGAAGTCTTGGCCGCCGGAAGTGACCTGGTGGTGGTCGGGAGGGCCGGCATCGGCCTCGACAACGTCGATGTGGCCGCCGCCACAGAGCGCGGGGTCATGGTGGTCAACGCTCCCCAGTCGAACATCCTCTCGGCCGCCGAGCAGGCCATGGCCTTGCTATTGGCCCAGGCCCGCAACATCCCCCAGGCCCACGCCGCCTTGGTAGCGGGTAAGTGGGAGCGTTCCAAGTGGGAGGGAGTGGAACTCCACGGCAAGACCCTCGGTGTCATCGGCCTCGGTCGGGTCGGAGCCCTGGTGGCCCAGCGGGCGTTGGCCTTCGGCATGCGCCTCGTCGCCTACGACCCCTTCGTCTCGCCGGATCGGGCCAAGCACATGGGCGTGGAGCTCATGGATCTCGAGCAGCTCATGGGTGAATCCGACTTCGTCACCGTCCACCTCCCGAAGAACAAGGAGACCCTCGGCCTGATCGGCAAGGAGATGCTGGCCAAGTCCAAGCCCGGCCTCCGCATCATCAATACCGCACGGGGTGGCATCGTCGATGAGGAGGCTCTGGCCGCGGCCATCAGCGATGGGCAGGTGCAGGGCGCGGGCCTCGACGTGTTCGCCAAGGAGCCGACCACCGAGTCACCCCTGTTCTCGCTCCCCTCGGTCATCGTGGCCCCGCACCTCGGCGCCTCGACGGTTGAGGCCCAGGACAAGGCCGGCATCACCATCGCGGAACAGGTCATCCTGGCATTGTCCGGCGACTTCGTTCCGTTCGCCGTCAACGTCAACGCCACCGATGTGTCCGAAACAGTCCGTCCGTTCATGGGCCTGTCCGAGCAGCTCGGTCGCATCCTGGCCTGCCTCGAAGACGGGCTTCCCAACACGCTGGAGATCGAGTACCAGGGCGGACTGGCCGGCTCCGGCACCGGCATCCTGACGCTGTCCGTGCTAAAGGGCCTGTTCGCCGAGGGGACGGCGGAGCCGGTCTCCTACGTGAACGCGCCCCAACTGGCCGCCGAGCGCGGCCTCGAGGTCCGGGAGACCTCCACGGTCACCGCCCACGACTTCGTCAACCTGATCACCCTGCGGGGTGGCGGCCACTCGGTGGCCGGCACCCTGGCCGGCCCCCGGTCTGAGCCCCGACTGGTCATGGTGGACGACCACACCGTCGAGGTCCCGCCCGCACCCCACATGGTGGTGGTCCGCAACGACGACCGTCCGGGGATGATCGGTGTCGTCGGGACCATCCTGGGCGACGCCGACGTCTCGATCTCCTCGATGGCCGTCGGTCCCTCGGCGACGGCCAATACCGCGCTGATGGTGTTGTCGACCGACGGGCAGGTCCCAGACAGTGCGCTGGCCCAACTCCGTGACGCCGCCGGCATCAGCGACGTCCACACCGTCCGGACGTAGCGGGGCCCCGGTGGGCGACCCAAGGAGTTCTGGGACGCCTACTCGGTGCCGGTGGGGGAGTGTTACCTCTTCAGCAATGGGGAGTGGCCGCCCGGGGTGGTCGGGCCGGAGTGCCGGAGTGCCGGAGTGCCGGACATCGCGCCGGTGTCCTACCGGGGGGTCTTGACCGGCACCGGTGGCCAGGTGTCGCCGGTAATGGTGGGTAGGCCGGCAACACCGCCCGAGGAAGCTGTCAAATGCTTGAGCAACCGAGTGGCGGCCACCGCCACTACCGTCAGGACGACGGCCCGACAGGCCCAGCCGGCAATCGTTTGCATCTAGATATTCTACGGTCCACCAGTGAGACGTGTACGCGAAGAGGCGGGCACGGGACCGGTTGAATGACGGACGCCGGTGTCGCGACCGACCGCGTTGACAGTACGGGTCGGGTGTGCGACAACTTGGGGGCCGGGTTTCAGCAGGCGTGCGGTGACTCTTCCAACTCCATCGAGGCGGCGCTCCCCGGGGGCGGACCCATTCCAATTTTACCCGACAGGTCACGGAGCCTCAGGACTATGAACCGGATACTCACCCGTGGAACCGATGACCGGCACTCTGCGCGGTCCGTGGCCACGAGACCGGATGTCAGTCCGCACTCGTGGGCTGAGCGCGCACTGGTCGTCGTTGCCACCGGAGGGCTGGTGCTGTTGGCGGCAGCGTGCGGAGGCTCATCAACTTCCACCACCACGTCGACCGGCGCACCCGGCGCAGTGGTCCGTCCCCCTGCAGTTCCACTCCAAGGCTGCAATTACGTCCTCAACGGCGTCGTGCCACCAGGAGAGCCCCTTGGCGTCCAGCCAGGCTTCTCTCCCTTCGCTCCGGATCATGCTGCGCAATCGGCCATCAGCCACATCGCGGCCTACGGCGGCACCGGGCTGGTGTACGGATTCACCCTGTCCCCTGGAGTCAAGCTCTTCGCGGGGCCGGATACGGGCCGGCAATCGGTGGCAACCATCCCACTCAGCCACTCGATCCTCGCTGCCGATCCGGTCCTCTGGACGACTGGCTCCGGTGCACATTGGCTCGCCTTTTTCGTCGCGTGCGCTGGGGAGCACCTGTACTGGGTCAGTGTTGACCAGATCGGTAAGGCGGATCCCGCGGCGGGTACCGAAGCCGTTCGGGCTATCGCCATGCTCGAAGTGGCGGCGCCCTACACCCTGACCGGCAAGGCGTCGATCCTCCCGGTGAAGATCGCAGACGGGCAATTGATTTGGAACACTCCGGCCGGTTCCCACGCGTTGGTCCCTCCAGCGCGCGGCCAGATGCTCGGTTTCTGACTGCGACCCGATCCGTCGTCGCATCCACGGCGCGGGTGGCTCGGTCCTTCGCCATTCCCCCGACGGTCGCCGGTGGGACCGGGGACGGAGTTGGTCACACAACAATTACCCGCTCATCGGGAAACGTTTGCCCAACGTTTACCTTCGAATCGTACGATGCCTCCGGGCTGGGAGCGACTATCTAGACGACCCGGCTCCCGTGTCAGCCAGAGCCTGACAGCGACCACCGCAGCAGTTGAGCGGCCAGAAAGGCCCCCGCAAGATGACCATTGAACTCGACATGCATCCCGGTGGATCGGTCGATGTCACCCCAACCCCGATCACCCCGAATCGCGACTATTCGATGCCGGACCGCATCTACCGGCGGGGCGTGCAGATAGCCGGACTCGGTGTACTGGCCCTGCTGGCCGCCATCGGTTTCTTCCTGATCAACAAGGGCTTCCCGGCGTTCCGGGTGGCCGGACTCAACTTCTTCACCCATTCGGGGTTCAACACTCTCGGACACAATCCCGTGTTCGGCGTGTTCGCCTCGTTGGTGGGCACGGTGGAAGTAGCCACGGTGGCCATGATCGTCGGTGCCCCGGTCGCCATCGCCACGGCCATCTTCCTCAGTGAGTACGCCCCCCGACGGACTCGACGTTCACTCATTGCCCTCGTCGATCTGGCCGCGGCCATCCCCAGCATCATCTTTGGACTGTGGGCGATATTCGAGTTACAACCGAATGTCGTCGGCTTCAGTACGTGGCTCTCCCGGCACATGGCATTCGTTCCGTTCTTCAACGTGACGAGCCCGCCGCTCAATGCGTCGATCTTCATCGCCGGGCTTGTGGTCGGAATCATGATCGTGCCCATCGTCGCCTCCATCTGCCGGGAAGTCTTCTCCTTGGCCCCACCGGGCGAGCGCGAGGCCGCCCTTGCTCTTGGCGCCAGCCGGTGGCAGATGATTCGCACGGTAGTCATCCCCTTCGGACGCGGAGGCATGATCGGCTCAGTCATGCTCGGCCTCGGGCGCGCCCTCGAGGAGACGATTGCCGTCACCATCATCTTGGGTGGCGGATTCGTCTTCAGCCCCCACATACTCCAGCACGGTGGGACAACCATCTCCCAGTTTATCGTCGTCAACTTCGGCTCCGGAGGGAAACTCGGCACTCAGGCGCTTCTCCTCGCCGGCTTCACCCTCTTTGTCCTTACGTTGATCATCAACCTGGCTGCCTCCTCGATCGTCAACCGTTCCCGAAGCGGCGCCGGGGTGGACCTGTGAGCTCCGACGCCGACATCCAGGCCGCGCCCCCGGGAGTCCTGATCGCTACCACTTCGGCGTCGACCCGCTTGCTGCCGACACGGCCGCCTTCCCGGCCCGCGACCCCCACGCACGTTTCCGCCAAACCATCAGGTCGCCACCCCGATCGACCGACTCCGTGGACCCTCCCAACGCCCATCCGACCTGGTGCCGTGGGTCCCCAGGACGTCGCACTCATTGTGCTCGCCGCTATTGCGTCGTTCTGTGTGGTGTGGATCGTGTTCTATCAACTGACATTCCTGACCGGGGGCCTGGGCTTCCTGGTTTGCTGGTATGCCGGATTTCTGGCGCTTACCTGGATCAGTACGTCCCAGGTCATTGAGCGCCAGGTGGCGACCGACCGGGTGGTCGGTATCCTCGTGTGGAGCGCCGGCCTGCTCATCGTCGGGATCGTCGTGTTCATCGTGGCCTGGGTGACTTACAAAGCCGTCCCTTCCATTCACTGGAGCGCGCTGTTCACCAAGGACCAGAAGACCCTTACTGCCTCCGACCCCAATCTTCTCAATCACGTAGGTGTGCTTCAGGCCATCGTCGGCACGTTGGAGCAGGTGTTGATGGCCACCCTCATGGGAGTGCCGTTCGCCGTGGCCACCGCCGTCTATCTCAACGAGGTCGGTGCCGGACGCACGGCCCGCCTCGTCCGTACGGTGGTAACCGCCATGAGCGGGACGCCCTCGATCGTGGCGGGCGTATTCATCTACTCGATCTTCATCTTCACGGGGGTTCTCCACTACTCGGGCTTTGCCGCGTCTTTGGCTCTCGTGGTGATCCTCCTCCCTTCGGTCACCCGCGTTGTCGAAGAGGTGCTCCGAGTGGTCCCGAGTGGCTTGCGCGAGGCCGCCCTCTCCCTTGGCGCCCCCGAGTGGCGCACTGTGTGGTCGGTCGTCCTCCCGACGGCCCGGTCGGGCGTGGTGACCGCCGTGCTCCTCGGCATCGCCCGCATTGTGGGAGAGACGGCTCCCCTCATCTTCACTGCCTTCGGATCCCAGGTGATGAACGCCAACCCCTTGGTACACGATCAGGGTGCCCTTCCGTTGGTCATTCTCTCCAACACCCATGCGGCCCAGCAGGTCCTCATCGACATCGCCTTCCAGGCCGCCTTCGTGCTGATGTCGATCGTGCTGATCCTGTTCGTGTTGGCGCGCTACTTCTCCCGAACGAAATCTAAGAAGTCGGGCCGCGCACCGACCACTGAGGACGACCATCTGGCCCGTATGTTCTTGCCGATCCCGATCGAAAGTGCCCCCGAATGACCACGTACGCCACCACTCCGCCGCCTCCAGTACCCGACGATGTCAGTGGTCTCGGCCACAACCGGGGCACCAACCTCTCCGGCGAGGCCGGTCAGATCGACGCTGAAGGTGTGTGCGCCTGGTTCAGCGGGCGACTGGTCCTCGAAGGAGTGACGCTGACTATGGAGAAGTCGAAGGTGACGGCGCTGATCGGACCGTCAGGCTGTGGCAAGTCCACGTTCCTGCGAATCCTGAACCGGATGCACGAGGTCGTACCGGGCGCCCAATTGGCGGGCTCGGTACGACTTGACGGTCTCGACATCTACGGGCCCGGCCAGCGGGCGATGGAGACCCGGCGCCACATCGGCATGGTCTTCCAAAAACCCAATCCCTTCCCGGCTATGACCATCGCCGAGAATGTGCTTGCCGGCCTCCGATTCTCGCGGGTTTCCTATGGCAACAAGGATGATCTGATTCAGGCATCGCTGACCAAGGCCGGTCTGTGGAAAGAAGTGAAGGACCGCCTCGGCGAGTTGGGCGGTGCCCTCTCCGGCGGTCAGCAGCAGCGGCTCTGCATCGCACGCGCTCTGGCCGTGAAGCCCCGGGTCCTGCTGATGGACGAACCGTGCTCGGCGTTGGATCCCACCTCCACGCTGCGCATCGAGGAGACGATCAAGGACATCGCCGCCGAGGTGACGGTTGTGATCGTGACCCACAACATGCAGCAGGCTCAGCGCGTCTCGGACTATTGCGCCTTCTTCCTGGCCGAAGAGAACCGGCCCGGACGGGTGATCGAGGCAGGCCTCACCCAGACCATTTTCGGCGGCCCCACCGACCAAAGGACGTTTGACTATGTCAATGGCCAATTCGGCTGATCGGCCGACCTCGAGAGGGCGTGCCGCCGCCGTGACGGTGGCGCTTCTCATGGCGTTCGGTGCTACGCAACTCTGGGGAGTCGTGCCAGTGGGGGCGAGTCCGAACATGCAATCGACCGGTTCCAGTTTCGCCGGTGCGGCCATCCAGGAATGGGTGGGAACGTCCAACACCCTCTTCGGTCTGAATATCAACTGGCAGGTCCAGAGCTCGATCATCGGCCTCAACCAGTTCGCCACCAACCAGGTCGACTTCGGAGCCTCGGACATCCCCTACAGCTCGGGTCAGGCTCAGAGTGCGCCGATCCAGCCCTACCAGTACCTACCTGACGTGGCCGGCGGCCTGGCCTTCATGTTCAACTTGAACGGGCAGGACGGTAGCCAGATCACCAACCTCAACCTCAACGCCGCCGTGATTTCGAAGATCTTCTTCGGGAAGATCTCCACATGGAACGATGCCGCCATCCGGGCCCTCAACCCGGCGATCTGCCCGACGGCCAATCAGTGCAACTTGCCAAATCAAGCAATCATCCCCGTGTACCGGAGCGAGCCATCCGGTGAGAACTACCTGCTGTCGGACTATCTCGTGCACCAGGACCCCACTGATATCAAAACGGCCAACACGGACTTCTCCCGGTCACCCTTGACGTTGCCGAGTGCCACCTGGGTTTACCCGTCCGATCTCAGCCAAGTCAATAATTCCAATAACTACCCGAATCTGGGCAAGTTCGTGCCACAGGTGGGTTCCGACAACGCCGCCAACTACGTCTCGTCGGCCGCCAGTGTGGGTTCAATCACCTATGTAGAAACTGCTTATGCCATCAACCACCACTTCCCGGTGGCCTCGCTCGTGAACGCTGCCAATAAGACCGTGCAACCGTCGTCAGTAAACGTCGCCACGGCCCTCGAGGCCGCCATCCTCCACCCCGACCTCACCCAGGACCTGACCGGCGTTTATACCAATCCGTTGGACAACGCCTATCCGCTGTCGGCTTACAGTTATCTGGTCACCGCCTGCTCGCCGGCGCTGGCCTCGGGCCAGCAGGCTACGTGCGCTGGGGGACCGAACACGGCGTCGCCGTTCTCGACGTCGAAGGGCCAGGCACTCGGTCAGTTCGTCTCTTACCTGGCCTGTGCCGGGCAGGCGCGCATGGCCTTCTTGGGCTATTCCCCCCTCCCTCCGGTCCTGGTTCAAGAGGACTTCAAGGCGGTCGGCCGATTGAACGGCGGCGTCCAACCACCTCCTCCGACCGCGGCCAACTGTAAGAATCCTTATGTCGATGGAACGACCATCCTGCCCGGTGCTCCTGTTGTCATCGGGATAGCAGGTGGAGGTGTGAATGTCCCCGTCGCGCCGGTTGCAAACGGTGGTGGTGGCGGCGCTAGTGGCACCGGTGGAAGCGGGACCGGTGGTGGTAGTGGCAACGCTGGGACCAACGGGTCGTCGAACTCGAGCGGTGGTTCTGGTTCGTCCGGATCGACGCCTGGCTCAGGCTCCGCCACCGCAGGGTTGACCGCAGACCAGATCGCCAAGGGGGACACGGTCGTCAACGGCCAGGTGGTCCATAGGCCCTGTCCCGACGGTCGATTCATCTGCGGGTCCGACCTCATGGCCGCTACGAAGAGCATCGTCGGACCGTCGGCCCTCGTCTACATCGGGTGGTCGCTCCTCTTCCTTGGCCTCGTCCTCGGACCTCCACTGATCGCCTCCCGGATCAAGCGACGCCAAGCGGGGGACGTAGCGAAGAGGCCAGCATGACGGGCCGGATGTGGAATCGAAGGACGAGTTCGCCAAGAGCCACCAAAGGAGTTGGTCAACTGATGGTAGGGGACGCGGAAACAAAAGCAGGGGCCGCTCGCCTGCCGTCGCGGTGGCGGTCGCTGAGGATGTGGATGGCACTGGTGCTCGTCCTCGGAACGGTATCGGTGGCTGCCGCCATCGTGCCGACGACGTCCAGGGCGACGACCGCCGGAGCCGCGTCTACCTGTGCCGGCGATGGACAGTCCGGGTGCCTAGTGACACTGCCGTGCTCCAGCCAAACCTGCCCGTCAGTGGATGTCAGCCCGGTGTCCAACCTCGCCGATGGACAATACGTATTCGTGACGACCCGCCACTTCGACCCGACCGGAAGCATGCGGGTTGCCATCTGCTCGCTCACCTCGACGCCGGCCGACCCGTCGTGCCTGAACGGACAGTGGCAGCAGCTTTCCCTCGGGCCGATCCACGTCCCGATCACCAATTCGCCGTCAACGGACAATCTCTCCACCGTTTCTTACCCGGTGTTCTACAACCCGGCCACGGACGGGAATGCGAGCTTTCCCTCGCACGACATCACCAATGCCACGGGTACCGTGCCCGGCTTCCACTGCGACAACGGCGCCAACCCCTGTGCCCTGGTGGTGACTCAGGAGGCCTTTCAAGGCAATTTCGTGGGCAATGGCCCTGACGTCAGCGCGACCAACAGTGCAGTGGTGCCGCTCAGCTTCGCAGAGGCGTCGAACGGATGTCCGGCCTCGGCACCCCTGATCCCGACAGACAGTTCGTCCAGCCTGGAACACTTCGTGCCCGCTGCCGTCAAGGCCACCTGCTCGGGCGGCAACGGTGTCGTCGCCACCACCTCGACAGTCGACAGTAACCGAGTATCCACCGACGTCGTGGCCGGCGGTGTGGCTCTGGGCTTCATCGACAATCCTTCGGACCCCGTGCAGATGAAGGCCCTAGAGGGCAGCAGGGCCGTGGCGGGTAAGTACACCCTGATCCCGGTGGCTGTGTCGGGCGCCGCTGTCGGCTTCCTGGCGTCCGCCAATGGCGGAGCTGTGGACTTCCCTGTCTCCTCATTCAGCGTCACTCCCAACATGCTGGCCGGCATAGTAACGGGCCAGTATCAGGCGCCGCAGGGGCAAATCCAGTTCAATACACCTCCGACCATCGTGGCCAGCGACAATCTGATCCCGCCGTTGGTCTGCTCGACGCTGGTCGGATGCAAAAATGGAAATGGCGTGGGCCCGCTCACTACGCGCCTCCCGTTTAATGCCTTTGAGTTGTTGAACCCGTCCAGTGTCGGTGTTGGCGGTCCTAACCAGTTCGGTTCCTACATGTCCAACGTCGCCAACGGCGCCAGCCTTCAGGCGACAAGTTGGATCTGCAACCAGCCCAAGACGCCCTTCAAGGTCAACGTCAACGTCGTAGGTGCCCCAGTGAATCCGGTATCGATGCCCGTCACCGACCCACTTTCCGCCGCCACGACACTCATTTCACCCCCGGTCGGGTCGACGATCTGGCCTCCCGTAAATAATCCGACCGCTGTCTGGCCCTTCCCGTCGACCTGCAAGGGCATCTCCACGATTCCGGGAGTCGGTGCGCTGACGAGTTCGGATATCAGCTTCGGGCTGGCACAAGCGCCCAGTGGACAGGCCAAGAGCATCCGGACGTGGGCCTACAGCGATTCGTCGGCATTCGTCCCCGGTCCGGGAGCATTGCCCCGCATCGCCTTCGGAGTCATGGATACGTCGCAGGCCTCGTTCTACGGACTCATTGCCGCTGGGGTGCAGAACGCTTCGGGGGTGTTCGTCACGCCTAACCCGGCGAGCCTCGAAGCCGCCGCCAATGACTTGACCCCGTGTTCCGTCGACGACCTGAGTTGCCTGGCCAATACTTACACCGTCAACTACGGGAACACCGACCCTGCTGCCTATCCGATGCCGGTTGTGACCTATGCCGTGGTGCCGAACGCGCCACAGCCGGCGGCGGCGGCCACGGCCGACAAGAACCTCTTGACCAATCTGGTCAATTTTTCCCATACGGGCTCGCTCCCGTTTGGCTACGCACCTCTGCCGACGGCGATGTACCAGTCGGCGATCTCGGAGATCGACGCGGCCGTGGTGGCCCTGCCGACTCCTCCCGCCACGACTGCAACCACCACCCCCGGTAGCACTGCCACGACCACCGCCACGTCCCCTTCAACCGGTGGATCGTCGAACTCATCCTCCAACGGTTTCAATGGTTCCTCCTCGTCAGGATTCATCGACAATTCGAGCGCCTTGCCGCTCACCGGCGGAATTGGAACCGGCACCAGCGGAACCGGTAGAAGGGCAAACGGCGGCACCACCCCGAGTGACAGTGGGTCGTTGCCCACAGGGCTGCTGCTCGTCAGCCTCGATGCCGCCACCCGGTACCTCTTGCCGGCCATTGTTCTTTTGGCGCTTGTTTGTTTGATCGCCGGGCCCCTGATGTTGTTCGGCCCCGGGGCTCGGCGGCGGCGGGAGCCAGGAGCACCTGAATGACGGATACCCGGAGCACCATCGCCACGCCCTCCTCCGACCACGCTCCTGTGGAGAGTGCCGGAATGCCAATGGGCCCGAGTGACCCCTCGCCCGTCTCTCAAGTCGCTGACCATCAGCCGGATGCCCAGGCGGATTCCAACCAGACGTATCCTGGTGGCCGCACAATCCAAATACCGGACATCCCCTTGCGAAAGCTGGTCGGTCTGTCCCTCGTCGGCGTCGGTGGGCTCATCGTCCTGTTCCTCGTCTATCTGTTCGTCTTTACGCCACTGACTGCAGCGCGGAATCAGCAACGCCTGACCCAGTCCTTGGTGGGTCATCCCCTCACCGTGTTCAAACTGGTCGATGGCGTTTCCCCCGCCGAGGGGAGCGCCATCGGCGTGTTGACCATTCCAGCGCTCCACCTGAACCAGGTCATCGTCCAGGGGACCAGCGCTGCCGACCTGATGAACGGCCCCGGTCTCATGCCGGGCTCCGCACTTCCGGGCTCGCCGGGCAACTCGGTGATCGCGGCGCGACGCGTCACGTTCGGCGGACAGTTCGGGAGTGCCAACTCGCTGAAGGTGGGGGCCAAGATCCGGGTGGTAGATGGGGCCGGAACCTTCACCTACAAGGTGACCCATGTCCATACGGCGGTGGCCGGAGTGCGTGACGTGGTGCTCCCCACGAAGGACAATCGCATCACCTTGGTCACTGCGAATTCCACGACCCTGCCGAGCGGCCGCCTGTACGTCCAGGCGAGACTTGTCGGTAACGCGGTGGCCGCGCCCAACCACACGGTGGCCGTACCGAGCCATGACCTCGGATTGAGCGGCGACCCGGTGGCCGGGGGCCTCGCCACCATGTGGTCGATCATCACCATGCTCGTGCTACTGGCGTCGGCGATCGCAGTCTGGCGGTGGCGCCGGCCGTGGTTGGTCTACCTCTTCGCCGCCCCGGTGCTGCTGATGTGCGGGCTCTTCGCTTGCGAAAGCGTGGCCCGGGCCCTTCCCGCAACGTTCTGACCAGTACCTCTGGACCAGTTCGACGGGCCGTTCAGTGCATGAAGCCCGGTCCAATTCCATCACTCTGGGCGATTCCTGTGCCTCGCTGCACCTATAGGTGAACGGTATGTCACGAAGAGTTCATCGTCACCCCATCCATTGGTGACGCTGGGATTACCTGGGTTTCTTACAGTGCGCTTACGAGGGGTACGCACGGGTGCGTGTTCTCCCGTGCCCTCGCACCTAACCAACCAATTGAGGAGAAACTCCATGATCCGTTCACTGTTCACCCGCCGGGGTGCCGCGGCAGTTGCCGCAGCAACCATCGGCCTTTCGGGGATGTCGCTGGCACTCGCCGGCACTGCTGGTGCGGCTCCCAACGCCGCCCCCATTTTCGGAAGCGGGTCCCAGACCTCGTATGCCGTGATGACAAGCCTCAGCGCCGTGTTCAACAACGCTGCCGGTTGTGACCTCACTGCCACTACGTCGACCGCTTCCACCCTGAACTGCGGCACGTCGTCTTTCGCTCCTGGCACCGTCGGTGGCGAGCAGGGCTTCGACGTCTCGTCCGAGAACCCCTACAACGACTTCACGGTCCAGGCACCGGCCATCGGTTCAGGCAATGGCCGCACCGCCCTGTTGGCTTCTGGAGCGGGTACGCCCACCCAGACCATCGACTACGCCCGGTCTTCCAGCTTCAAGGCTGTCGGTCCCTCGGCTAACTTCGTCAAGTACGCCACAGACGGCGTCTCCTGGACGACATTTAGCAAGGTCGCCGGCGTGAGTACTCCTCAGCATGCGGTGATCAACATTTCCACCTCCAACCTGAAGCTCATCATGAACGACCAACTGAGCTGCACGAAGTCGGGCGTTCTTCTGAAGATGGACTGGCGGTGCCTCGGTGCTACGGGCACGACGGCGGCGCACATCGACTGCTACATGGCTCAGACCGGCTCGGGCACCTACAGCACGTGGTCGAGTTACCTCGGCTTTGTGGGCGCCCCGGCGTGTGTGACTGACAACGTCAACGGTGACACCACAGGTGCTGCGCACAGCAACCTCTTCGAGAACCAGATGGCCACCATCTCCGCGAAGAGCGACGCCAAGAACGCCATCTACTTCATGTCACTGGGCAAGTACACGACGACCTGCCCCAAGGGGATCCCCGGTTCGCTCCTGTCGAAGGGCGTTTGCGCCGGTACCCCGCCCCTGACCTTCACTACCCTCGGCCAGATTGACAGCGTCATCCCCAACCAGTCCACAGTGCAGGGCACTGGGGGCGGCAACGGGGTGACGTTCCCGGTCACTCGTGGCCTCTACAACGTGTACAACAACTCAAGCGCTGTCGTTCCTTCGAGCCAGGCCACCCTCAACTTCGCGTCTGAGTACGGCTTCCTCTGCAAGGCCGGCACCAGCTCGGACACCGACCCCCAGACGGGCGTGAGCTTCCGCACCGACATCGAGAACGCCATCAAGGCGCAGGGCTTCTTCCCGCTCGACGTGACCGGAATCACGTTCCCCCAGGGCACGGTCAACTTCCCGGCCATCATCTCTGACACTGGCTACTCGGCCATCGACCCGGCGGTCTCGGGCGGCAACGGGTTCTGCCTCGTCAGCCACGGCTGAGCAGCAGCAATGCAGTGGTTCCAGCAGGCGACGTCCATTGGGCGTCAGCTGGAAGGGGTCCGGCTCTGCCGGGCCCCTTCACCGCGCCTACGGGGCGAACCCCGATTGCCGGTCGCGAGCCTCCGAACGGCATCGACCCCTGGGTTCAGCCGTCAGTACGGACCAGGGTGAGGGCCAACCGGGGGCAGCTGGCCGCAGCCCGCTGGGCGTGGTCGAGCAGGCCTGGCGAGATCTCGCCCCTGTCGACGATGGGGAAGCCCCACGGGTCGAGAGTGATCATTTCCGGGAACAGCTCGGCGCACACCCCGGCCCCGTCGCAGGCGATGGGATCGACAACCAGGCGGTAGCGGTGACGACTCATCGGACGCGTACCGGGGTGCCGGCCACCGACCTGGCACCCACCGAGGCGGTGGATGCCGGAGTGGCCGGCACTGGTAGGAACGAACGGGCGGTCTGGCACGGTCCGCGGCTCAGATGGAGTGCCGCGTGGTCGGCGAACACTTCCATCGTCGACCGGACGAAGCGGGCCACGCCGTCAGGGTGGCGACAAGCGCCGCGCCCTTCGACCAGACCGCACAGGGTCGCCAAGGTGGCCCCTCCGCCCCGCCCCGATCGGGGCCGGTGGGCAAGGTGCTCCAACGACGTAGCCAGTTGGTCGAGTCCATTGACACAGGGACCGCACTGGCCGGCGCCTTCGCCGGCCATGTAGCGGACGATCCGTGCCGACTCGACCAACGGGCAGACCCCTTTCGGGAGAAGGACGACCACACCGGAACCGATGGACGACCCTTGGTTCGTGGCCGACTCCTCGGTGTACGGCATCGACAGGGCTGTCGCCGTTGGCAGCCAGCCACCTCCGTAGCCGCCGAGCAGCACGGCCTGGAATCCGCCGGCCTGTTCGGGATCGATCTTGAGGGAGTGCCCGAGCGTCGACCCGAGCGGCACCTCGACGATGCGGGGGGCTTCCCAGCGTCCGGTCACGGTGGTGAGCACGGTGCCAGGGGAGTCATCGGTCCCGATGCTCCGGAACCACCGGGGTCCGAACCGGGCGATGAGGGCTACGTGGGCCAGAGTCTCGACGTTCTGGACGAGCGTGGGCCGACCGGCCACTCCCCGGTCCCGCACGGAACGGATCCCCACGAACGAGGGGATGCCAGGATTGCGCCCATTGACGGTGTTCACGGCGGCCGATTCCTGGCCAGCCAGAAATCGGTCCGGGGCCACCACGATCTCGAATGTGCAGCGGTCGATGCCGTGGGCTGCCCGTTCGGCCAGTGCCTGCTCGACGTCGGCGGCGCTGTCCGCAGTCACGTGGACCACGATCCGGTCCGCCCCGACCGCGGTGGCCGCCATCGCGGCGCCGTCCAGCACCAGGTGGGGGGAGCGACGCAGTAAGAACCGGTCCTTGCCACTGGCCGGCTCACCCTCAGCTCCGTTGGCGATCACGACCGGCTTGTGGCGTCTCGTGCCGGCCACTGCTCGCCACTTGGTTCCAACCGGGAACCAGGCGCCCCCATGGCCCCGCAGGCCCGACGCCTCGACGGCCTCGAGCAGTTGCTGGGACCTGAGGGTGGGGAGTACTCCCCAGCGGGACAAATGGGCGTCGAGGTCCACGACGCCACCCGCCGCTGCCCCGGCGAGGAGGCGGTTCGGCCCGGTGGGAGTGATCACTGTCCGGCCCCGGCTGCCCCGGTGGTCTCGGCTGCTCCGGACACCGAGCCTGAAAGGCCCCCGGACTGCTGGTCGACCTGGAGGGAGATGGTCAAGGTGATGGGACTCGGTGTCGAGATGGTACCGACCACCGTGCCGCCGTTCAGTCCGGTCACGCGGCCCCTGTGGAGCCCGAGGGTGACTGTGCCCGATGTGAGTGAGACGCCGCCCCCGGACCGGGTGCCGACGAGCACCACGATCAGTTGGGTGGATGCGGCATCGACCAAGTGCATGGCCAGCGTCACCTGGATCATGCCCCGGGCATCCGGGGCCGTCTGGGTCTGGGACCCGGTGACCTGACTGGTGAACGGCACCGAAGGGATCGTGCTGTTGCCGGTGACCGGCGTCGTGGGCTGGATCGACCGACCGGTGGGGTTCTTGCCGGTCGCCGCCATTCCGTTCTTGGCGGCAAGTTGGGCCAACAGCGCCGGCGAGGTGCCTGAGCGGTGGGACCAGCCGGGGCGCAGCGGCCCGAGTGCGGCGAAGCTGGCGATGGCCAGAGTCATGACGACCGCGCTGATACCGGCCAGGGTCCGAGGCCTGACGGGAAGAGCCATTCCGGTGGTCATTCGCCAGGCGAAGGTGCTGAGCACGGCGAGCGAGCAGACGCCCTCGACGACGAGCACGACCGGCAACTGCGTGTCGGTTCCGCTTCCCAGGCCATGGATCAGGGCGATCGGCCAGCAGAGATAGGCCAGCCAGTGGACGAACCGCCACGAGCCGTAGCCGATGCGGTGCCGCAGTGCACTGGTGATGATCACGGCCAGGAGCAGGTCGAGCCCGAGGGCCCCAAGGCCCACGTAGATCGGACGGTAGGCCGAGTGGAACGGCAGGAACACATCGACCAGGCCGATCGGGACGTAGCCGTCGACCACGGTGGTGGACACGTGAACCCCGAGGAACACCAGGCACAGCAGCGACACGTTGCGGTGCACGTCCTGGGACAGAAACCGGGGCCAACGCTCCGTCGTCCACCCGACGGATGCCACCACACCGAGCACGATGGTGCCGGTCAACAGCACGAGGGCGACCAATCCGCTCGCCCGGGTCAGGTACCAGAGAGCCTTGCCCCCGACGGCGGCGGTGGTGAAGGCGGCGGCGGTGCTCATCGGGTCCACCCGGCTACGGCACGCGTGTCGTCCGGCCATCCGGCCACGGTCACGACCGTCCCGTCAGTGTGGACCAACCGAGAGGGCAGGTGAAGCGAGGCGAGCCAGGCGGGCGCGTCATCGCCCAGCACCATCGACGCGGTGGACGCGGTGTTGGCGTCGACGCACGAGCCGGCGGCTACCGATGCGGTCCGCCAACATGAGGCAGTGGGCAGGCCGGTGGCCGGGTCCACGATGTGGTGGACCGGCACACCGCCGAGAGTCCAGTGGCGATTGCCGACGCCGGAGGTGGCCAGGCCACCAGTGTGTATGGAGACGGCGGTGGGCGCGTCTGGGTCGCCGCAGACGTCGGCTATTCCCACGACGAAGCCCTCGGCCGGCGCATCCCGTACCGAGACGTCGCCACCGAGCGAGACCAGCACGCCACACGCCAGGCGGGTGGCTATGGCAGCTGTGGCCCGGTCGGCGGCCCAGGCCTTGGCCGTGGCCCCAAGGTCGAGGAGTGTCCCGGCGGGCAGTGTGACGGTACCGGCGGTTGCGTCGAGACCGACCGAGCGCCAACCGGGCACGGGGGCGGGATCGGGGAGCTCGCCCCTGACGCCGAGGGCCACTTCGGTGAAGTCGCGCTGATAGCCCAGCCGGCACAAAGCCGCCCCGACGGTCGGGTCGACGGCCCCGCCGGTCAGCTCGGCGGCCCGCAGGGCGACGGCCAAGGCGTCGGCCAGTTCAGGGGAGATGGCGACGGCGACGCCATCGGTAGCCGTGCGGTAGAGCCGGCTGACCTCGGAGTCATCACGGAAACGGCTGGCGATGGCCTCTATGCGGTCGAGCTCGTCATCCAGTAGCCGCGAAGCGGCGACAACGGCAGCCGGGTCGGTCACCATCAACTCGATGCGCGTGGACCAGCGGGTCGAGCGGTGGACGGCGAGGCGACCTGTTTTGTCGGCGACGGGTGCCGGCCTGCTCAACTGGCGCCGCTGACGACGGGGGCCTGCTGGTTGGTGGGCGCCGGCGCCGGCGCCGAGGCGGGGGCGGAGATGCCGGAGGCCTGAGAGGCGGCGGCCGATCCGTCGGAGGAGCCGGAGCCCTGAGAGGCGGCGGGGGCGGACGCGCCGCTGCTGGCGGTGCTGGACCTGGAGGAACTCGGCGAAGCGGCGTGACCGGGAAGCGACTGGCTCAAGTAGACACCGGCGACGACGACGGAGGCCAGGGAGCCGAAGGCGATCCCCTTGGTGATGTTGCGACCCCGCTCGACCCCGGCGTCGCGCTGGAGGCGTGCGGCACGGGTCGGATCGGGGTGCCGGGACGGGGTTCCGGCGCGTCGGGGCGCGCTCATAGTTGGAAGTCTATGGAACGAACCTGACGTCTCTATGAACAGAATATAAGAACGAGCTGTGAATCTGGATCCGACATCGGGCCCAGTTGACCGGCAAACCCCAGTTCAGACGGGTACCGGTACTGCCTCTACCCGTGCGGCCTGACGCCAGGTGATCTCGAATCGGGCACCCCCCAACGCCGAGTCGGCGATCGACCACGTGCCCGAGGTGGCACGTACAACCGCATCGGCAATGGCGAGCCCCAGCCCCGATCCACCTGGCGACTGGTCGGCGCGGTGGAAGCGATCGAAGACCAGGTCACGAGCGGCAACGGGAATACCGGGCCCCGAGTCGTCCACTGTCAGGATGACCCGCCCTCCCGATACCGAGGTCCTGACCTCGACGGTCCCTCCGGTCCCGGCGTACTTGCAGGCGTTGTCCACCAGCACGGTGACGAGGCGGTCGATGCCGTCCCGGTCGCCCCGGACTCGGGCACCTCCGTCGGGAACGGTGAGGGCGGCGAGGGTGAATGCTCCGGTGTCTGCCACCGCCTGGAAGCGGTAGGCCGCAGTGGCTACCGCCGCTGACAGATCGACGGTCTCTACCCGGTCGGGGTCAGGGATGCGACCGTCGGCCCGGGCCAGCCACAGCAGGTCGTCGACGATGGCCCGCAGCCTGTGGCTTTCGGAACCGATGCGTTCGAGTGTGGCCCGGTACTCATCAGGGTCGCGTGCCCGGCCGAGGGCCAGATCGACCTCGGCCTGGATGACGCTGAGCGGGGTTCGCAGCTCGTGGCTGGCATCGGCGGTGAACTCGGCCTGACGGCGCCGGACCTGCTCGATGGGGGCCGAGGCCCGCAGCCCGACGACGAAGAATCCGGCGAAGGCCACCGCCAGGAGCAACGACCCCAAGACCAATTCGACGGCTAGGAGCTCGCCCCGGACGTACTGGACCCGGGCCACGCTCCCGCCGGCCACCAGCCATCCGCCCCTGGAGCGTACGGCGACGAAGCGGAAGCTGGTGCCGTCGGCCGGCAGGTTGATCGCTCCCTTCTCCCAAACGTGGGTGGGAAGCAGGGGCGCCTCTACGGTCAGGGCCGTGACCACGCCGGTCGCCCCGACACGCCACACAAAGTCGGGGACGTCGTCGACGTCGTCTCGGGGGCCCAAGGTGGGGACCGAACCCGGGGTGCCGGACCTGGTGGCGATGACAGTGGCGTTGAGCCGGTTGTCCATGTCCCGCGCCAGGTTGCGTTCGATGAGCGAATTGACGCCCATTACGAGTACGAGCGTCACGGCGGCCACGACGAAGGTAGCGGCCAGGGCCACTTTTGCGGCATGGGTCCATCGGGCATCGGGGCGTCTCATCCCTGGACCATCCGGTAGCCGAAGCCGCGCACCGTCTCGATGGTGGCCGTGCTGCCGATGAGCTTGTGCCGCAGACGTCCCATGTGGACGTCGATGGTATTGGAGCCGACCGGATCGGCTTCGTCCGGCCAGACCTGGAGAGCGATGGTCTGGCGGTTGACCGGGGAGGGGGACCGGCGTAACAGGAGCTCGACCAGGCCCGTCTCGATGGCGGTAAGGCTCAGGGTCTCGTCCCCCCGTGAGGCCATCCGGGTGGCCGGATCGAAGGACAGGTCGCCGCACTCGAGGACCGGGGCCAACGTGACAGGCGGCCGCCGTTGGAGCGCTGACAGGCGGGCGACGAGCTCGGCGAAGGAGAAGGGCTTGACCAGGTAGTCGTCGGCGCCCCCATTGAGCCCTTGCACTCGGTCCTCGGTGGCGTCCCGGGCCGTGAGCATCAGCACCGGTGTTCGGTCGCCGCGGGTCCGCATGGTCCGGACCACTTCGATACCGGTCGTGGTAGGCATTCGCCAGTCGAGCACCACCACCTCGTAGGTATACGACCGCAGATAGGCGAGGGCGTCGTCCCCGTCGGCCACGGCATCGACCACGTAGCCGTGTTCACGCAGGCCCCGCTCCAGTACGGAACGCAGACCGGTGTCGTCTTCGGCCACCAGCACTCTCATGAGTTGTCATTGTGACGCACGACCGAGCTCAACCGCCTCCACCTCCGGCGGCGATCCAGGGTCCGACGGTCGGGACCATCACCACGGCGAGCAGAATGCCAACAACCAGGCCGGCGGTCTGGATCCACATGCGGGCCCCGACCCCCCGGACTTGGGACCGGGTGCGCGCCACGAAGTCGGCCGGCGCAAGTCTGCCGGTGTCGACGATGTGGCTGAGCACATGGACGGTCATGGCCCCGAACCACAGCACGAAGCTGGCTTTGTGGAGGAAGAACATGGTGTCGCTCCACGCACGAGGCACCAGCAGGAGGGCGATGCCGGAGGCGAACACCGTCAAGGTCACCACGAGCAGGACGGGCCCGAGGAGACGCAGCAGGAGGGGAGGCGCCCCCCGCTCGCGGTAGGGAGAGGCGCCCCGGTAGTACATGACGACTCGCCAGCCGGTGGAGGCCAACTTGACCACTACGAAGGGCACCAGGACCATGCCGATGACGACGTGAGGCGTGATCAGTGTGCGGAGCTGCAGCAGAGTGATGCCCTCGGCGGCCAGCAGTACGAGCAGGATGGCGGCCGTCGTCCCGGTCAGCCGGGCGTTCCCTTCGGGGCCGCCGAACGAAGGGCGATCTTCGTCCCCGTCCTGACTCGCCCCGTTGCCCGGAAACGGGCGCCGACGGTCTGTCGTCGCCCGGAACGCCATCTCTCTAGTCTCCCGCAGAAACCTGACGGTGGCATGACGCCCGCGAATGCATCAGCGAACCGTCCCTGTGTATGGATTCCCGTTCGTGTATGGTCATCGACCAAGGCGGAATGACACTCCGCCTGACACATCAGTCGCCCGGCGGGCGACATCAGTTCGAAGGTGCGGGCGCAGGGGAGTGTCCCGTATCTCATCATCCACCGGGTTCCCCGACACCGGCTGCCCCCCTGCCCCTCGTGGTGGTCGGCGTCGGGGACCCGGCGGGCTCTCCGTCCTACCGGAGCCGACGAACTGGCTCGTCGGCTGCACCTCCGGTAGGCGAGACAGACGGCATCGGCCTGTCGACCCCGACCGCCCGTTCAGCCGGATCGTTCAGCGGGTCGTCGGCAGCCAGGACTGGCGATTGGCCTCATACGCGTCGATCTCGCCCTCGTGCCTGAGTGACAATCCGATGTCGTCCCAGCCGTTGAGCAGGCGCTCCCTGGTGAACTCGTCCATCGGGAAGGTCGTCTCGATACCTGCAGCTGGCACTTCGAGGGTGCCCCGGGCCACGTCGATGGTGATCTCGAGGGACGGATCGGCCTCCAGGGCGTCGAGTAACGCACGCCCGACCTCGGGGTCGACCTGGACGGGGACGACCCCAACCTTGGTGCAGTTGTTGCGGAAGATGTCGGCGAAGCGAGGGGATACCACGGCGGCGAACCCGTAGTCCTGCAGTGCCCACACGGCGTGCTCCCGAGACGACCCGGTCCCGAAATTGGGCCCCGCCACCAGGATGTCGGCCCCGGCGTACTCCTCGCGGTTAAGTATGAACTCGCGGTCGTCTCGCCACTCGCTGAACAGGCCGGCACCGAATCCGGTGCGCTCGACCCGTTTCAGCCAGTCCGACGGGATGATCTGGTCGGTGTCCACGTCCGACCGGTCGAGCGGCACGCCGCGGCCGGTAATCATGTGCACAGCGTCCATCAGCTCAGCTCCCCCGGGGTGGCGAATCGTCCGGCCACCGCGGTTGCCGCCGCCACCGCGGGTGACACGAGGTGGGTGCGGCCGCCGCGGCCCTGGCGGCCCTCGAAGTTTCGGTTGGAGGTCGATGCGGCACGTTCGCCGGGGGCCAACTTGTCCGGATTCATGGCCAGGCACATCGAGCACCCGGGCTCTCGCCAGTCGAATCCTGATTCGGTGAATACCCTGTCGAGCCCCTCTGCCTCGGCCTGAGCCTTGACCCGGTGCGAACCGGGGACGACGAGGGCCCGCATTCCTGCATGCACAGTGTGGCCCCGCAGTACGTCGGCGGCCGCCCGGAGGTCCTCGATCCGGCCGTTGGTGCACGAGCCGATGAACACCGTGTCGACCGCCACCTCGGTGAGGGGCGTGCCCCCCGTCAGGCCCATGTACTCGAGCGCCCGGGCGGCGGCCTCCCGCTCGGCAGATGTGGCGAACGAGTCCGGGTCGGGCACGGTGCCGTCGATGCGGGTCACCTGGGCGGGATTGGTTCCCCAGGTCACGAACGGGGCCAGGTCGGATGCGTCGAGAACTACCTCGGTCGCGAAGGTGGCTCCGGGATCAGTCGGGAGTGTCCGCCAGTAGTCGAGCGCCTCCTCCCATGCCGCACCCGTGGGGGCGTGGTCGCGCCCTTGGAGGTAGGCGAAGGTGGTCTCGTCGGGGGCGATCATGCCGGCCCGGGCGCCGCCTTCGATCGACATGTTGCAGACCGTCATGCGACCCTCCATGGAGAGGCTGCGGATGGCCGAGCCGCGGAACTCGATCACGTGGCCGCTGCCGCCTCCTGTCCCGATTCGGCCGATGATGGCGAGAACCAGATCCTTGGCGGTGACGCCGAGCGGCAGGGTGCCGTCGATGGTCACGGCCATGGCGGCCGGGCGCCGCTGCGGGAGTGTCTGCGTGGCGAGCACGTGTTCGACCTCACTCGTCCCGATCCCGAAGGCCAGTGCCCCGAATGCGCCGTGGGTCGAAGTGTGGCTGTCGCCACAGACGATGGTCATGCCCGGCTGTGTCAGACCCTGTTCGGGGCCGATGATGTGGACGATGCCCTGGTTGGCGTCGCCCATGGGATAGCAGGTGATCCCGAACTCGGCGCAGTTGGCGTTGAGCACTGCCAGCTGCTTGGCCGAGATGGGGTCGGCCACGGGCTTGTCGATGTCGGTGGTCGGCACGTTGTGGTCGGCCGTGGCGATGGTGAGGTCCGGTCGGTGGACGGTGCGTCCGGCCAGCCTCAGGCCTTCGAAGGCCTGCGGCGATGTGACCTCGTGGACGAGGTGGAGGTCGATGAAGAGGAGGTCGGGCTCATCGGTGCCTCCAACATGGGCGACGTGGCTGTCCCAGACCTTTTCCGACAGAGTGCGTGGCGCGATCACGTTCTCAGGCTCCGATCTTGACGATCTCGACCCGGAGACTGCCTCCGGGTGCGGCGTATTCCACGGTTTCGCCTGCCGAGTGGCCCAGTAGTGCCTGGCCGAGCGGCGAGCCGGGCGACACCACTGTCAGGGATCCTTGGCGTTCCTCGATGGAGCCGACGAAGAAGTCGGTGGTCTCGTCCTCAGCGTCACCCTCGTAACGGAGAGTGACAGCCGATCCGTGCGCGACTGAACCGTCATCGGGCGCAGCGTCGACCACGGTGGCGCTTTTCAGCATCCGCTCGAGCATGCGGATACGAGACTCCATCTTCCCCTGGCTGTCTTTGGCGGCATGGTAATCGCCGTTCTCCTTGAGGTCGCCAAGGGCCCGCGCCGTTTCGATCAGAGCGGCAATCTCCACCCGGCCGCGAGTGGTCAGATCCTCGAGCTCGGCCTGCAGGCGCTCATAGGTGTCACGGGTCAGCTGGGTGTCCGAGGTGTCACTCACGGGGTACCAGGCTAATGGGTCCGGGGAGCGGGCCCGCACGGCCACCCGTGCTGCAGCGTTGGGTCGCTTCTCCGGATTTCGGAAATGGTCGACAGCGTACGTATACGAACGCTGTCGACCATCGTCCGCTTTCCTCGTTCGGGTCCCGCTCATCGGCCGATCTCACCGATGAGGTCCGACGTGCGGCTCCCGTGGGACAATCGGTGCCGAAGTACCGGACGAGGGAGGGACGTGACGATGGCTGATATCCAGGGCACCTGGGACCCGAGGTTCGAGGAGGTGGCGACCACGTTGTCGGCCAGCCTCGACGCTGGCACCGACGTCGGGGCCTCAGTGGCCGTGCTGCTCGGTGGCGAGCCGGTGGTGGACATCTGGGCCGGCACGGTCGACGAGGCCGGAACCGCTCCGTGGGAGAAGGACACCATCACCAACGTCTGGTCGATGACCAAGACGATGACCTTTCTGTGCGCCCTGATGCTGGCCGACCGGGGCGAGCTCGACTTCTCGGCACCGGTGGCCCGCTACTGGCCGGAGTTCGCTGCCGGGGGCAAGGAGAAGATCGAAGTCCGCCACCTGATGGCCCATACCGCCGGCCTGCCCGGATGGGCCGAGCCCCTGGCTCCCGAGGACCTGGCCGACTGGGACAAGTGCACGTCGATCCTGGCCGCCCAAGAGCCGTGGTGGGAGCCAGGTACCGCTTCGGGCTATCACATCGTCACCCAGGGCTTCCTGATCGGCGAGGTCGTCCGTCGGATCACGGGGGTCAGCATCGGCACCTGGTTCGCGGCGGAAGTGGCGGAGCCGCTAGGAGCCGATTTCCACATCGGCCTGCCCGAGTCGGAAGACGCCCGGGTATCGATCGTCATCCCACCGCCACCGATGGACCTGGCCGAGCTCAACCCCTCCGAGCTTGTCATCCGGGCCGGAACCAATCCGCCCCTGGATGCCACGTACCCGAGCCACGCCTGGTGGCGCCGGGCCGAGATCCCGGCGGCCAACGGCCACGGCAACGCCCGGTCGGTGGCACAGATTCAGTCGATCATCGCCGGAAGGGGAGAGTCGCGGGGTGTTCGGCTGTTGTCCGAGGGCGGGTGCGATCGGGTCTTCGAGGAGCAGATCCACGGTACCGACCTGATCCTCGGGGCCGAGTACCGGTTCGGTATGGGCTACGGACTGAGCTCGGCGATGATGCCGATCGGTCCCCGCTCCTGTTTCTGGGGTGGCTATGGCGGCTCCCTCATCGTGATGGACCAAGATGCCGATCTGACGGTCTGTTACGCCATGAACCGCATGGAGGGTGGCCTGACCGGCGACCTGCGGGGTGCCAGCATCGTCCTGGCCGCGGTCGTCGGTCTGGCCGGAGGCTGAGGGTCCAGGCTGACGGTGACCGACGGATGGAGGGGACGATGACGGGGTGAGCGCGCCCGCGCCCGGGGGCCTTCCCGACGACGGCAATCGCCGGTCGTTCGAAGCCCAGTTCGAAGAGCAGCAGCATCGGCCGATCCGGTGGAAAGCGCTCGTCAAACGGTCGATCGGGATCGCCCTTACCGGGGTGGTCCTCTACTTCGTGGCACCAAGCGTCCTGGCGGTGCTGCACTCGTGGCCTCGCCTGGCCACGCTCAATCTGCTCTGGTTCATCCCTGCCGTGGTGGCCGAAGGCGCTCACTTTGCCTGCACGTTCGCGCTGCAGCGCATCGCCCTGCGCACCAAGGCCTGGTTCGCCGTCATCACGGCCCAGCTGTCCGGCAACGCCATCTCGCTGATCGTGCCCGGCGGGGCGGCCGCCGGGGCTGCGGTGCAGTTCCGGATGCTGGGAACGGCAGGCATGGATGCCTCCGAGTCGGTCAGCGGACTGACTGCATTCTCGTTCCTCGGCATCGGTGGGCTGCTGGCCCTGCCGGTGTTCGTCCTACCGGTAGTGATCTTCGGGGCGCCGGTGGCTTCCGACCTCTCCCATGCCGCCTGGGTGGGAGCGATCGGCTTCGTGCTGTTTACCGGTTTCGGGGCGATCGTCATGGCCTTCGACGCCCCGCTGCTTTGGGCAGGGCGGGTGGCCCAGACGGTCCGAAACCGGGTGGTGAAGAAGCGGAAGCCCATCGAGGGTCTACCCGAACGTCTGCTGGAACAGCGCAACGTCATCCGAGTCGTGCTCGGCCAGCGGTGGTGGCAGGCCACGTTGCTATCGGTCGGTCGCCTGGTCTTCGACTACTTGTGCCTGCTGTTCTGCGTCCGAGCCGTCGGTGCCCACCCTCGCCCTTCGCTGATCCTGCTGGCCTACGCGGTGGCCGGTGTCATCGGCCTCATCCCCATCACTCCGGGCGGTATCGGGGTCGTCGAGGCCGGCCTAGCCGGCTTTTTGGCCCTGGCCGGCCTCGACGGGGCCCAGGCGGTGCTGGCCACGCTGGCCTACCGGATGGCCTCCTACTGGCTGCCCATGCTGGCCGGACCCATTGCCTACGGGGCGTTCCGGCACCGGTACCGCCAGCACGGTCGATCCCCTCCCGAGCTTTCGGCGGCGTCGACCTAGCGCAGGTCGACCTCGCCGTCGGGTCGCAGCGTGCCGAGTCGGCCGCACCCCTCTTCGGTCACCAGGACAGCTAAGTGGTCGGCATCGGTCACCCGGGCCCAGGCCCGGCGGCCTTCCGGGGTCCGACAGGCGACAACGGCCCGCTCAGGCGACCCGTTGCGGCCGAACGACACGGAGTACGTCTCGACGGTGACCTCACCTGCGGCATCGGCGTCGGGCGAACACTGGGGGAGCGAGCTGACGGCGGCCTGAGGGTCGGCCCAGGCGAAGCCGGCTACCGACTCAACTACGGTTCGCTCGGGTAGCCGGTCGTCGTCAAGGGGGTGGCCTACCTGCGGCTCGGTGCTGTAGATCCCGATGCTGTGGTTCGACACGTACCAACCGAGCCCGGTGGTCAGGCCGGTGGTACCGGGCTCCTGGCGCAGCACTCCGACCATGGCGGCCAACGAGTGAGTCCCGTAGTTGCTGCCCGGGCCTCCGGCGAAGGTGAGTCCGCCGGTGACGGTCAACGGCCGGTGCGGGTCGTCGTCGAGCACGCTGAGTTCGGCGGCGGCGATCTCCACCGCCGAGGGAAAACAGGAGTAGAGGTCGAGGTGAGCCACCTCACCGACGGAGGTGCCGGCCAGGGCCAGGGCCGAGGCGCCGGCCAGGCGGATGGCTGGAGAGGAATGAAAATCGGCCCGGTGGGAGAGGAACCAGTGGTCCTCGGCGTCAGCTCCGGCCAGAGGGAACACCCAACGGTCACGAGGAACCCCGGCCGCTTCGGCGGCGGCAGCCGAGCACAGGATGACCGCCGCACCTTGGTCGACCTGGAGGTTTGCCGTCAGCAGCTTGGTATAGGGATAGGCGATCATCCGGTTGGACTCGGTCACGGCGGTGAGTTCGTCGGCCGTGAGAGGGTCCCGAATCCAGGCGTAGGGGTTGTCGGCGGCCACCGAGGAAAATCGGGACCACAGGGCTCCGATGTGGGCCAGGTGCTCGGGAAGCGTACGGCCCGATTCGGCCCGTAGTGCGTTCTCGAACAGGGGGAACACATGGATCGGGAGGTCGAGGCCGCGCTCTTCCTCCGACTTGGTGGTACCCCGCCGGTCGTTACCGAAGAGAGTCGGGGGCTCGGTGTCGGTCGCCTGGACTGTCCAGGGCAGCAGGGGCCGGTCCGGATGCTGCCGGGCCGCCGCCTGCGTGTAGTAGCAGTCCGCCCCGGCGATGACTGCCACGTCGAGTTCACCTCTGCCGATGGCCAATGCGGTGGCGTTGACGAGCGACTGGGGGTTGTTGCCGCCAGTGGTCGTTACCAGGACCTGATCGGGCTCGATGCCCAACTCCTCGGCCAACAGGGCGCCAGGATCGACATACTGCCAGCTCAACGGGTTGACGATCCGCAATGACCCGGCCCGGGCCAACAGCGACCGACCTGCCGCGGCGGTGCCGCCGGGGGAGGCACCGTCACAGTCCTCGACTGCGGCGTGGACGGCGTCGAGCATCAGGCCCAGAGGTTCAGGGCGGTCAGCCAGACTGCCCTCCCCTTCGGTCCGGGGTCGGTTGATCACCTGGCCCACGCCCACGACCACCGGGGTGGAGGGGTCGATGGTCATCGGGCCGTGAGCCTACCGGTGGCCGGGAGGGCCCCGGCCCCACTCGGTACACTCGGTCCATGCGCATCGCCGTGGGCTCGGACCACGCGGGCTACGCCCTCAAGACGGAGATCGTCGCCCACCTGACCGCGGGCGGCCACGATGTACTTGATCTGGGCACCGACTCCGCCGAGGTGTCGGTCGACTACCCCATCTTCGGGCATGCCGTGGGTGAGGCGGTTGCGGACGGGCAGGCCGAACGGGGAGTCTGTGTCTGTGGCTCTGGCATCGGTATCTCAATTGCCGCCAACAAGGTGACCGGTATCCGGGCCGCGCTGGTACACGACACCACCACGGCCCAGTTGGCCCGACGCCACGGTGACGCCAACGTCATGTGCCTGGGAGAACGGACGACCGGCCACACTGAGGCCATGGACGCTGTCGACGCCTTTTTCGCCACCGGCTTCGACGGCGGCCGCCACCAGCGGCGCATCGATCAGATCACCGACCAGGAAAGGCAGCAGCCGACCCCATGAGTAGTTCACAGTCCGCCTCACCCTTCGACCGTTGGCTTACCGACGACCAGGAGGTCCTCTCGCTCCTCGGAGCAGAAGCCGAGCGCCAGGCCACCACGCTCCAGTTGATCGCCTCGGAGAACTTCACGTCACCGGCCGTGCTGGCCGCCACCGGGTCGGTCCTCACCAACAAATACGCCGAGGGCTACCCCGGCCGCCGCTACTACGGCGGCAACCAGGTCATCGACGAGGTCGAGGACCTTGCGCGCGACCGGTTGAAGGCGCTCTTCGGCGCCGAGCACGCCAACGTGCAGCCGCACGCTGGGTCCAATGCCAATCTCGCCGCCTATCAGGCATTGATCGACCCGGGAGACACCGTGCTGGCCATGCGCCTCGACCACGGCGGTCACCTGACCCACGGTTCACCGGCCTCCATCACCTCTAAGGTGTGGAACTTCGTCTCCTACGGCGTGTCGCCGGCCAACGACGACCCGGACAACCCGGGCGAGATCATCGACCTCGACCAGGTCGCCGACCTGGCCCGCACCCACCGACCCAAGCTGATTGTGGCCGGTTCCACCGCCTATGCCCGCATCATCGACCCGACGCCGTTCCGCCAGATCGCCGACTCGGTGGGGGCGAAGTTCCTGTTCGACGCGGCGCACCCGGCCGGCCTGATCGCCGGCGGCGTCCACCCGTCACCGGTCGGTGTGGCCGATGTGGTCACATTCACCACTCACAAGACTCTGCGGGGCCCGCGTGGCGGCGCCATCCTGTGCTCGGCCGAGTACGCCAAGGCCGTGGACAGCGCCATCTTCCCTGGGCTGCAGGGAGGGCCGCTCGAGAACGTCATTGCCGCCAAAGCAGTGGCCTTCGCCGAGGCATCCCGCCCTGAGTTCCGGGAGTACGCGGCCAAGATCGTGGCCAACGCCAAGGCCCTGGCCACCGCGATCGCCGCCGAAGGCATCCGGCTGGTTTCGGGTGGCACGGACAACCACCAGGTCGTCTGCGACCTCCGCTCGTTTGACGCTGAGCTGACCGGCAAGGTGGCCCAGGAGGTTCTGGATCGGGCCGGCATCACCTGTAACCGCAACACCATCCCCGACGACCCGCGATCGCCCTTCATCACCTCGGGCCTCCGCTTGGGCACGGCCGCCGTGACCACCACCGGGATGGGCGCAACCGAGATGGCCCGGATCGGGGCACTCATGGGCCGCACCCTGCGAGCGCGGGCTGATGACAGCGCACTGGTCGCCGTTCGGGCCGAGGTCGCCGAGCTCTGTTCCGGATTCCCCCCGTATCCGGGCTTGGCCGGAGCGTGATGCTGCAGGACGTCGGCGGACCACGGGGGTGATGAGTTGAGCGCGGGCGTCCCGCTCAACTGGTACGCCGTCCTGCTGGTGGTGGCCGCCATCAGTACGTGGGCCCTCACCTATCCGGCCCGTCGAATTGCCGTACAGATCGGCTACGTCGCCCAGCCTGACGCCCGCAAGGTCCACCAGCGCGTCACTCCCCAGTCGGGTGGCGTGGCCATGTTCCTCGGAATGCTGGTCACCTGGGCGGTGGCTGCCTCGATTCCGGGGATGGACCAGCTCTTCCGCGGGTCGTCGGAGCCGCTCGGCCTCATTCTCGCCGCAGCGGCCATCTTCGTGGTCGGACTGATCGATGACTTCCGGGATATGTCGGCACCCGCCAAAGTGGCCGGGCAGGTGTTGGCGGCCACGATCCTGTATTTCATGGGCGTCACGTGGTTCCAGTTCAAGATCCCGCTGACGGGACTGGTCCAGCTGTCGCCGGAGTGGACGCCGCTGTTGACTGCACTGTGGGTCATCGCCATCACCAATGCGGTGAACCTGATCGACGGGCTCGACGGATTGGCTGCCGGAGTGGTGGCCATCGCCTCGGGGGCGTTGGCCGTCTACGGCCTGCACCTGCAGTATCTGGGAAACCTTCCTACCGACAACATCGGTCCGCTCATCGCAGTGATGACCTGCGGTATCTGCCTCGGCTTCCTACCTCACAATTTCCACCCGGCCAAGATCTTCATGGGCGATGGTGGCGCCCTGCTGCTCGGGCTCTTGATGGCCGCGTCGACCATGCTCATCGGGGGGCGCTCGGCCGGCACAGTGGGCGGAGTGGCGGCCAGAAGCGGGCAGACGTACTTCTTCTTCGCCCCCCTCTTCATCCCGTTCATCATCCTCGGAGTGCCCATCGTTGACATGGTCTTCGCCTTCGTGCGACGGACGGCCAACCGCACCGGTTTCTCGACGCCCGACAAGAACCACCTCCATCACCGCCTCCTGCGCCTGGGCCACGGCCATCGACGCAGTGTGTTGATCCTGTGGGCGTGGACCGTGCTTCTGTCCGGCCTGGTGCTGTTCCCCCTCTACGTCTCGAGCGTCAACGCATTCATTCCATTCGGAGTGCTTGCGCTCGGAGTCATTCTTTACACCCTGTTCCACCCGTCGCTCCGCCGTCCGGCTGAGCCCGACGAGGAACTGTCGGTCGCTCACGCCGCGGCGGCGGAGGAGGAGTCGGATACCGCGGCCGGCGGCTCGCACGGCGGTCTGCACGGCGACCCGACCCCCGACCCGAGCCCCGACCCTGTCGGGACGGTCGACGCCCCGGCTTGACGCCTCGCCTGGTCCGGTTTCCGAGCCGTGAACAGCATGTTTCGGGCGTTTTGCCGGGGCAGAAGGAAAAGTGCGATAATGCGCCACGTGATTTGCTGGTCTACCGCCCCTTCGGAGGGGTTCGCCCTGACGGGCCGCGACGTAGCTCTGCACCCCATCGACACTGCCGCCCGGACGACCTGCAACTCGTCCCCTGCGTGACCCCGAAAACCACTCGTGACGCCTCCCTCCCCTACATCGACTGACGCGATCCGGCCCCGCAATGGACAATCCCGCCCCCACGCCCGATGCGCCCGACCCGCAGCCCCACTGGCAACCGGCGGACCGTCGGCTCTCGCCCGGCGCTGTTGCCTTCCTGGGGCTCGGGCTCTCGATCGGCCTTTGTCTGGGCGTTACCGTGGGTGCCGGACTGGCTCTGGACGCGGTGCTGCACTCTGCTCCGGCCTTTCTTCTGGTCGGGTTGGGTATCGGACTGCTGATGGCGGTGGCCATGGCCGTCTCGACTATCCGCAGGTACTTGTGACCGCCGCCGTTGTGGGGTTTTAGTCGTGTTCGCCCACTTCTCCCTACCTAGCCTTCCCGAGGTTTCTCGCCGAACCCTCGGTGCCACGCTGGTCGTCGGGGCCGCCGCACTCGTGGCAGCATTCTCGTTCGGTTACCTCCTGGTCGGGGTCGGGGCCTGTATCGGGCTCAGCATGGGCACCCTCAACTTCCGCCTCATCGGTGTGTCGGTCGACAAAGTCACGGCAATGGACGTGGACGACCCCAAGCGTCCGTTGGCCGTCAACACTCTCGGCCGGATGGGTGTCATCACGGTGATCGCGCTGGGCCTTACGTTCTTGTCCAAGCCGCTGGGCTTCGGCGTGCTCGGTGGCCTGGCCGCCTTCCAGATGATCCTGATCGCCAACGTGGCCCGTTCGATGGCCAAGCCGGGACCGATGACCTCGGTCGACGACGTCATCAACGCCAACGTGATCGATGACAACGAGCCTGTGATTTCGCCCGCCGCCATCGAGGCCGCCGACGACACCCGTGGAGGTACCTGACCGGATGTCCAACTTCGTGACCCCGATGCTCGGGATCGACATCTCGGTGGGCGAACACGTCCAGCGCAAGATCTTCGGGCTGACGGTCAACCTCGACATTGTGTGGGCGACCTGCATCGCCGGCGCCATCGTCATCACACTGGGCCTGATTCTGCGGGCCCAGGCCACCAGCGGAGTGCCGGGCAAGTTCCAGCTGGCGTGGGAGATGGCTGTCGGTGCCGTGCAGACCCAGGTGGACGACTCGATCGGACCTCGCGGCGCAATGGTCGTTCCTCTGGCGCTGACTCTGTTCATCTTCATCTTCACGTGCAACCTCTTCGAGGTCGTGGGCATCGGATCGAAGCTCGACGTCCTCCCCGCCCCGACCAGCGACATCAACCTGCCGCTGGCCATGGCTCTCTACGTCATCGTCATGGTCCACCGGGCGGCCATCAAGAACCGGGGATTGGGCGGCTACTTCAAGCACTATGTGGCCCAGCCGTTCCCGGCAAAGTTGGCCCCGGCGAACCTCTTCATGAATGGGATCGAGGAGTTGGTCAAGCCAGTCACCTTGACGCTCCGTCTGTTCGGCAACCTGTTCGCCGGTGGCCTGATGCTGTCGCTGCTGGCCGCTCTGGTCGCCTGGAAGTTCGGCTCCTTCGGAGTCATCGGCGGCGTCCTCTCCTCGCTCTTCACCGTGATCTGGAAACTCTTCGACATGGCCATCGGTGCCATCCAGGCCTTCATCTTCGCCCTCCTCACCATCCTCTACTTCGACACGGCGATGGCCCCCGACGAGGCCCACTGACGCCACCCGGCGGCTCACTTCACTCGACGTTTTCAACCATCTACCTCAATAAAGGAGCAGTTCCCATGGCAGATCCGGTCAACTACACCAGCGCTATCAAGACGGCCGGCGGCCTCATCGGTGCCGGCCTGGCCCTCGGGGGCGGCGCCGTCGGTGCCTCCATCGGTGACGGCCTGGCCGGAAGTCAGACGATCGCCGGCGTGGCACGCCAGCCCGAAGCCCAGGGCCGCCTCACGACCATCATGTTCCTGACCGTCGGCCTGTGCGAAGCGGCCTACTTCATCAACCTGGTGTTCGCCGCACTCTTCGTGTTCTCGCTGGGCAAGTAGCCACCGCCCCGCGGGGCCACCGAGCCGGCGGCCATCTGGCCTCCGGAGCCGGTGCACGCGTAGGGCACCTCCGACTCACCGACCAAGGATGACGACCATGCCAATCGCCACCAGTAATTTCCTTGTCCCCAACGGGACATTCATCGTGGTGCTGCTCGCTTTCATCATCGTGCTGGGAGTGATCACCAAATACGTGCTGCCCGTGCTGAACGCGGCGCTCACCGAACGCCAGGAACAGATCCGGAGTGAACTGCTGGCCGCCGACAAGGCCAAGGCCGACGCCGAGGAGGCCGACGCCGAGCGTCGGACCCTACTTGAGCAGGCCCGGGCCCAGGCCCGGGAGATCGTCGGCCAGGCACAGACGACCGCTGATCAGATCGTCACCGGCGCCACCGCTGAGGGCCAGGGAATCCACGACCGAATCGTGGCATCGGCGGAGGCCGAGGTCATCGTGGCCCGCCAAGCTGCAGTCGAGGAGGTGACCGCCCGGGTGGGCGAGATCGTCCTGGCCGCTGCCGAGCGGGTCATAGGTCGCGAAATCAAGGCCGCCGACCACCAGGACCTCATCAACGAGGCCATCGCCGCCGTGCGGTCCGAGACGTCGGGTGCCGCCGCCGGCGCCGGGGGCGCCCGGTGAACCCTGCCCTCCAGGGCTACCTGGTCGCCATGGAGGAGACGCTGGCCGCCGAAGGCGGGCTGGTCGAAGCCGGCGCGCAACTGCGCGCCTTTGCCGACATCGTGGAAGGCAACACCGCTCTACTGCTGGCCGTCAACGACGGATCGGTACCCGTGTCCGCACGGCGGGCCGTGCTCGACCGGCTACTCGAAGGCAAGTGCCGCCCCGAGGTGTGCCGCCTGGTCCACCAGGCTGTCTCCGTGGTGCCGGCCGGCGAGGTGGTCTCCTCGTTCCGCTGGATGGGCTCCCGCCTCGACCATCTGGCCACCCGTGCGTCGGCCACGGCGGCCGAGCCGTTCGACGAGGACATCCTCGGCCGGCTGGGCTCGCGCAACCGTGTGTCGGGCTTTGCCGCAGCCGTGTTCGAGTCGTGCACCGTGGCCGACCTCGAGGAGATCGAGGACCAACTCTTCCGCTTCGCCCGCACCGTCGAGTCCAACCGGCGCCTGCGCGGCGCCCTCGGCGACCGCGATCTGCCGGTGGTGGTGCGCCAGGACGTCATCGCCAAGCTCCTCGGCGGCAAGGTGTTGGACGCCACCGTCCGCCTCGCCTCCTATGCCGCCCGCGGAGGCCGGGCTCGTGACATCGTGTCCACGCTGGACACCCTGGTCGAGGACGCAGCCAAAGCCCGGGGCTGGCGTGTGGCGCGGGTGTCCGCCGCTGACGTGGTGGGCGACGACCAGCAGCGCGACCTCAGCGAGGCACTGGCCCAACTGACCGGCAACCCGGTCGACCTGCAGGTGTCCGTCGACCCGGCGCTGCTTGGCGGCGTGGTGGTCCAGGTTGGCGACCTGTTGGTGGATTCCAGCACCCGTCATCGGCTCGAAGAGCTGAAGGAACACGTCCTTGCCTCCGAGGAGGCCTACAGGATTCCAGGTACCCCAACACGAAGGGAAGCAACCGATGGCTGAGTTGACCATCAACGCCGACGAGATCACCGCTGCACTCAAGCAGTACGTTGACGACTACACGCCCGAGGTCGGGACCGAGCAGGTCGGACGCATCGTCGAAGTGGGCGACGGCATCGCCCGGATCACCGGCCTGCCCGGCTGCGCCGTCAATGAGATCCTCGAGTTTCAGGACGGGACCGAGGGTCTGGCTCTCAACCTCGACGAGGAGACGATCGGTGCCGTCATCCTCGGCGAGGACACCGGCCTCGAAGAGGAGCAGCTGGTCAAAGCCACCGGACGCATTCTCTCGGTCCGGGTGGGCGACGCCCTGTTGGGTCGTGTGGTCAATGCCCTGGGCGAGCCGGTCGATGGCAAGGGTCCTGTGGCCACCACGGAGACCCGTCGCCTCGAGGTCCAGGCCCCGGGCATCGTGAAGCGCCAGCCGGTGAGCGAGCCCCTGCAGACCGGCATCAAGGCCATCGACGCCATGACCCCGATCGGCCGCGGCCAGCGAGAGCTGATCATCGGCGACCGCAAGACCGGCAAGACGACTGTCGCCATCGACACCATCATCAACCAGAAGGGCCTGGGGGTGAAGTGCATCTACGTCGCCATCGGCCAGAAGGAGTCGTCGGTCGCCCAGACCGTGGCCACCCTCGAGCGCTATGGCGCTATGGAGTACACCGTGGTGGTGCTGGCCGGCGCCGCCGATCCTGCGCCCTTCAAGTACCTCGCTCCTTACGCCGGCTGCGCCATGGGCCAGCACTGGATGGATTCGGGCGAGCACGCCCTCATCGTCTACGACGACCTGTCCAAGCAGGCCGAGGCCTACCGTCAGATGTCCCTGTTGCTCCGGCGCCCGCCGGGCCGTGAGGCATACCCTGGGGACGTCTTCTACCTGCACAGCCGGCTGCTCGAGCGGGCCGCCAAGCTGTCCGACGAGGCCGGCGGTGGATCATTGACGGCTCTGCCCATCATCGAGACCAAGGCCGGTGACGTTTCGGCCTACATTCCGACCAACGTGATCTCGATCACCGACGGCCAGGTCTTCCTCGAGTCCGAGCTCTTCTACGCCGGCGTCCGCCCCGCTATCAACGTGGGCATCTCGGTCAGCCGGGTGGGCTCGGCGGCCCAGGTCAAGGCCATGAAGTCGGTATCCGGCACCCTGAAGCTGGACCTGGCCCAGTTCCGTGAGCTGGAGGCCTTCGCCACCTTCGGCTCCGAGCTCGACAAGGTGTCCCAAGCCCAGCTCGACCGCGGCTACCGGCTCACTGAACTCCTCAAGCAGGGTCTCAATCAGCCGGTTCCAGTCGAGGAGCAGGTGCTGGTGATCTTCGCCGGGTCGAAGGGCTACGTGGACACTGTTCCAGTGGCTGACGTGCAGCGCTACGAGGCTGAGGTGCGCGCCTACTTCCGCGCCAACCACGCCGACATCCTCGATGGGATCCGCAACTCCGGCAAGCTGCCCGAGGGCGACGTGCTGGCTGATGCGCTGGCGAAATTCACTGAGGCGTTCGATATCGGGAAGGTCGACTGACCTATGGCAGGTGGCCAGGAGCGCATCCTCCGTCGACGGATCAAGAGCATCAAGTCGACGCAGAAGATCACCAAGGCGATGGAGCTGATCGCTGCGTCGCAGATCGTGCGCGCCCAAGGCCGCATCGCAGCCTCAAAGCCGTACCAAGAAGGTATGGCCCGCATCGTGTTGGAGACCGCTCTGGGTGACCCGACGGCGGCCGGGCGCCTGCTCGGCACCCCCGAGGATGTCGCCAAGGTGCTGGTGCTGTGCGTGGTGGCCGACCGTGGCCTGTGCGGCGGCTACAACACCACTGTCTTCCGGACGACCGAGCGCCTGCTGGCTACGCTTACCGCTGACGGAGTCGAGACCGAGTTGGTCACCGTAGGGAAGAAGGCCGTCGGCTACTTCCGATTCCGCAACCAGGACGTCGCGCAGTCGTATCTCGGCATGAGCGAGCGTCCCAGTTTCGCCGATGCCCGGGACGTGGCCACGGCTGCCGTCTCGCCGTTCGTGAACGGCGAGGTCGATCAGGTACTCGTGATCTCCACCCGGTTCATCAGCGCCGGCAGTCAGAAGGTGGAGGTGCGCCAGCTGCTTCCGCTGGTCGACCCCCGGGCCCCCGACGACAAGGTCGACCACGAGCACGAGAACGGAGTCAGCCGCAACATCGCCCCCCACGAGGACTCGGTCAAGGCCGGGTACACCGAGTTCGAGCCCGATGCCGCCGTGCTTCTCGTGGACCTGGCCCCCCGGGCCGCCGAAACGCAGATCTTCGCCTCGTTGCTCGAGGCATCAGCCTCCGAGCTGACCTCCCGCCAACGGGCCATGGCCGCCGCCACCGAAAACGCCGGCGAGCTCATCAAGAAGTACTCGCGGATCATGAACCGTGCCCGCCAGGACACCATCACCACCGAGATCATGGAGATCGTCAGCGGTGCCGAGGCGTTGCGGGCAGGTGCCGAGGGTGATGAGGGTGGCCTCGTCATCGAGACAAGGGTCTGATCCATGCCAAGTTCCACCTACGCCACCGCCACGAACTCCGTATCCACCATCGCTGCAGCAACTGACGACCTCAAGGGAGCCCGACCCTCATGACCACCACCGCCCCCCAGCCCACCGGACCTGCGACACTGGCCTCCGGCCGCGTGGTGGCCATCGCCGGGCCTGTCATCGACGTGGAGTTTCCGCCCCACGCACTGCCCGAGATCAACGGTGCGGTAGAGGTCGATGTCGTCCTGGAAGGCCAGCCCGAGACGATCACCGCCGAGGTCGCACAGCAGATCGGCGACGGCCGGGTGCGGTGCATCTGCCTGAAGGCCACCGACGGACTGACCCGTGGCGCCGAGGTGCGCAACCTGGGCCACGGCCTGCAGGTCCCGGTCGGCGACGCCGTGCTTGGCCACGTGTTCAATGTGCTGGGCCAACCGCTCGACACGGATGACATCGGGGCGGTCGAGGACCACTGGGACATCCACCGCCAGGCCCCCGACTTCGACACCCTCGAGCCCCGGGCTCTCATGTTCGAGACCGGCATCAAGGTCATCGACCTGCTCGAGCCCTACGTGCAGGGCGGCAAGATCGGCCTGTTCGGTGGGGCCGGCGTCGGCAAGACCGTCCTCATCACCGAGATGATCCAGCGGGTCGCGCAGAACCACGGTGGTGTGTCGGTGTTCGCCGGCGTGGGGGAGCGGACCCGTGAGGGCACCGACCTGTGGTTGGAGATGCAGGAGTCGGGCGTGATCGAGAAGGCCGCCT
>JAYVYR010000022.1:0-8319 GCA_043784065.1 Acidimicrobiaceae bacterium | reverse complement strand
CCCTAACTCTCAATCGATGGCCGGTGAGGTCGGGTCGTCGACGACGATGATGAGGGCTCCGTTGGGGCAGGCCGCGGCGGCTCTGCGGGCCCGCTTCAGTAAGCGGGCTGTGTCAACGACGTCGTCGGCCACTCGTCCGAATCCCCACTGGTCCAGCTCCACGCCGTCGCTGAAGAACAGGGCGCAGATGGCGTGCCCACGGCAGAGCGTCGGGTCGATCCGCACAGTTGCGCTCATAACCACGAGCTCCCGTCGGCGAGCGGGCCAATCACCGCATCGGGGACGTGGAGGACCGGCGGGTGGTCCGAGTTCCGGCACGGGCTGCCAGTCAGGTGTCGAACCACATCGTCGTGGAATACGTCGAGAGTGGAGCGGATCAGCTTCACCACAGCGTCGGGGTGGCCGCAGGCACCGCTGCCGAGGATGGTGTCGGCCAGTGCAGTCATCTTCCTCACGCCCCGCCGCCGGAACGCTCCGCCGGCCAATGCCTCCATCGAGTCGGCCAGACTGGGCAGGCCGGCTACGCAGGTGCCGCACTGCCCTGCGGACTCACCGGCCAGGTAGCGGACGATGCGGGCCGTCTCGTTGAGGCCACAGGCATCGTGGGGGAGTACGCCGATCAGGCCGCAGCCGGGGGAGGCCTCCACGCAGGCGAGTGCCCCCCGGTTGAACGGGGTCTGCCACCCCTCCTCGCCCAGGATCCAGGTACCGGCGAAGCCGCCGACAAGGACGGCGGCCGGTGGCGACACCACGCCGTCGGCTGTCAACAGGTCGCCGATGGTGCCTGGTCCGGTGAGCTCGAGCACCACACCAGGGTGGGTAACGGCACCGGCCAGGGTGACCAGGTGGGGGCCGGGTGAGGACGGCGCTCCGAGGCCGTTCCAAGCCACCGGTCCGATCCGGGCGATGATGGCCAACTGGGCCACGGTCTCGGCATTGGATACCACGGTGGGCCGGCCGGAGGGACCTTGGACAGCCAACGGCTGGATGGTGAAGTGGGGGCGGGCCTCGCCGCCTTCGACAAAGCTCGCCACCGCGGAAGACTCGCCGGAGACGTATCGGTCCGGCCCTTCCGACAACCTCCAGGCCGGGTCGGCCAGGCGAGCGGCCACCCGGTAGGCGATGGCCGTCGAGAGCGATCCGGAGGGCGAAGCATCGCCCCGGTGGGCATGGATCACGATGTCGTCCACGCCCAACGACCGAGCCAGCAATGAGGCGCCGTCAAGCACGAGGTGGGGACGGTGGTGGCATAGCGTCCGGTCCTTCTTGCTGGCCGGTTCACTCTCGCTGGCGTTGATGATCAGCACCGGTCGTCCGGGCGACAGTCGAGCCGTCTCGACTTTGCGGATCAGCGGGAAACCGCCGCCGCCCCGCCCGTCGAGGTGACTGTCGCGGAGCAGGGTGCGCACCTCGGCCCCGTCGAAGTCCGGCAGATGCCCCCACCGCGTGACGTGGCCCGCCAGTTCCTCAGCACCGGAGGTGCGGGTGGGTCCGGACAGCATCAGGGTGCCGGAATCGCCGAGTCCGCCGATGTCGACGGAAGTCGCCGGTCGCGCGGCGACCAGTGGTGGGCCGACGGCGAAGGCGAGGTCGGGGAGGATCGTCATTCGACCAGTAGCTCCGGGCCCCGCGCCAAGGTGCCGACCAGCCAGCGGGTGAATTGCAGGACCACAACGAACAGGCCTGAGGCCAAGTACATCCACCGGAGGGTGCCTCCGTCGCTGCCCGACATGATGCCGTGTGCCAGTGTGACGCAGAACACCAGGACTGAAACCGAGTGGATCGGGAACCAGGCGGAGCGTCCGATAGAACCGGCCAACGACGCGGTGCCGATCACCAGGATCAGGCCGTAGAAAGCGATGGTCCCAAGGGCCACCCCGGTGCTCTTGGCGTGGGCTCCCCAGGGCACGAACGCCCCGGTCCAGCCGACGCCCGCATACTTGTCGAGGGCCAGAGCACACAAGTGGCCGGCCACCAAGGTCGCCGTACAGGCAGCCAGGGCTACATGGGCCCAGAGGATGGTGGCCGGCGTCGGGCGGTGGAACCGGGCCCGCCACGGGTGCCGCAACCACAGGCCGAGGACGACCATCGCCGTCAGGGCGACGTAGGCAGCCACGCCGAGGCCCCGGCCGAGGATCCAGGGGAGCATCTTGTTGTGAAGTAGGGAGCGGCCTTGGGCGCCGGTGACCCGACCGATGAACCAGGAGACGAGAAGCACGCCGGCCAGCACCGCCGCCAGGCGCCCTGTTGCCGCCGGCGTCCGCCCGGATGCGGCCAGCACCGGAACAGTCCGGCGGGGTGCGGGCAGCTCCACCTCCGGCTGAAAGGGGGCTGTGGCCTGATCGGCGCCGGTGCCAGTGCCGGTTGTGATGTCCTTCCCCGTCCCCGTCCCCGGACCGATGTGGGTGGAGTCGAGTTCGGGCACCGGAATGGGTCGAGCCCCGGTGCGTTTCGTGAAGTCGGTCGTGGAGGTGGGTGCGATCACCAGGCCCTCCATATGACGGAGGGCTCCAAAGCCGGGCTGGTGGCAACCTCGCCGTCGGTCCCGACCCACAGGGCGGCGATATGGCGGTCCCGTGCGGATTGGGCGATCTCGTCGGCCCCGCCCAGGAAGAGGTATTTGGTGGCCACCTCGGCCCGGGTTGGATCGTCGTCGACGACGGTGACGGCCACGAGGCCGGCCCCGCCCGGGCGACCGTTGGAGGGGTCGATCAGGTGGTGGGTGTGGTGCCCGCTGGCCCTCCAGTGACGCAGCTTGGTCGACGAGGTGGCGCATCCCTTGTCGCTGATGGCCAGGACGGCCAGTGGCAGCTCACCACCGAACGGGTTTTCGACCCCTACCCGCCAGCCGTCCTGCTCAGGGCCGGTGCCCTCGCAGTAGCAGTCGCCGCCGGCATCGAGCAGGAAGTCGTCGAAATGCTCTTGGAGCTCTTGAGAGGCCCAGCGCACGGCCAGCGACTTGCCGATGCCACCGAGGTCGATGGGGACACCGCCGAGATGCAGCTCCGGCCGGCGGCCGTAGCGGAAGTGGGGTGTCCACGGGTCAAAGGACTGACGCGGAACCATGGCAGCGTGGGTCGTCACCTCGCCATTGTTGAAAGGGAGGCTGCGGTCGTAGCCGAGTCGAACCAGGTCGGCGAAGACCCGGGGGTCGAACCGGCCATCAGTGCGCTGGTAGGCCCGGTGGGCCTCACGGACAGCTGCCAGCAGGACCAGGGGCACGGAGTGCCACTCGTCGGGCCGGGCATTGGCCCGCATGAGTGGGCTGTCCTGGTCGAATCTGGTGCAAGCTTCTTGGACCGATGTGAAGACGGCCAGCGCTTGGTCAACCACCGGGTCGCAAACCGAGGGATCACCGTTGGAGCGCCCATAAAGGGTGATCTCCGAGGCCATGGCCCGGACGACACCCAGAATGCTGATCGAAGCCTCGGTCCGAGCGGCGGTCAAGTTCAGGCGGCCGAGGCGCGGGTGGTGGTAGTCACCGGCGGCGGCGGGCTCGTGGGCGGCGGGCTCGTGGGCGGCGGTGAGGTCGCCGGCGGTGAGGTCGCCGGCGGTGAGGTAGGTGGAGGTGCAGGCGCTGGTGCGGGTGCGCCTCCCGACGAGCCCCCCGAGGTGGCGCCTGACGGGCCGCCTGACGGGCCGCCTGACGTGGCGGCAGCAGACCCTGCGCTCGAAGTGGTCGTCCCGCTGGCGCCGGAGTAGAGGACGCTGCCAGCAGCGACGCTGCCGGCAGCTGCGCTGCCGCCGGTCGAGTTCGTCGTGCCTGGTGCACCGGTAACCACAGTCGTGCCCGGTGTGCCGGCGGCTACGGGCTTGCCGTTCTTCGTCGGCGCCGGAATGATGACACCGCCGAGGGCCGAGAGTTGTCCCCGGGTGTCGGCGATTGTTTGCTGGAGCTGGGACATGGCAGCTCTGTCGGCAGCGATCTGACTCGAAACCTTGGCCGCGGCACCGGCCGAGGTGTCGGGCGTCGGCGCGGTCCCGACGGCCCAGGCCAAGGTGATCCCGGTGACCCCGGCCGTGGCAGCGGCCACGACCGAGGAGGACACGACGCCTTTGCGCTTGCGCTGTGGACTGGACCTACGGATGGAGTTTGCCATCAGTCACCACCTCCGTCGCCGCCCCGGGCCGGGTGGGTCGTCGTAGTGGTCGGCAGAGGAAGCGGTTGGGTCGTCGTAGTGGTAGTCGGCGGCTCGGTGGTCGGCGGTTCGGTCGGCTCAGTTGTGGGTCCGTTCGGCCCGGTTGTGGTTGGCGCGGGTCCCGCACTGGCTCTAGGTGGATCAGACACCGTTCCACCACCGATCGGGGCGGGAGCAGTGGTCGACCGAGACTCCTGGGCTCCCTTGGTGGAGCCATTGCCCGATTCTGGCGAACGGCTCACGCCCTGGATGGCGGAGGATGCTGCCTGCGGTGCACCGGATGATGCGGGCGTGCGGTTTCGAAGGGTGGACCGCAGGTGCTGCTCGGTTGCGGTCAACGTGCCGATGTCGGACCGGAGCTGCTGTTCCTGAGTCTGTTCGGCTGCGACCTGCGCCGCCCTCGGCGACGTGGTTCCGGCAGACGCTGTGCCCACGCCGGTGGCGAGACCACCCACGGCAAGTGCGGCGACTACCAGATTGCTCAGTGGGAGTGGCATGGTACGACCGTCCTCTCATCTTGCCCAAAAAAAGCACCCAAAGTAGTGTCATTGCTACTAAAAGTGATATTATGGGGCATTGTCCTCGAATGTCCATCTATTTTCTGAGGTCCTCTTCGGTGGAGCACTTGGCTGCCGGAGAGGCGGATCCTTCACCCCCTCCATCGTTCTAGCGGCGCCCGTGTCACACAAACGGGAGTCTTTGGAGGGTCGAGAAGTGGATTGTGGATGCTTCGGGCTGGTGCACCAGAGGCGTCAACGAAGTGGCGTATTGCTGCCACCGTGGCGCTCTCGGGCTAGCGGTGGGTCCGAAGAGCGTCGGGCTCAGTAGATCGGCCAGCGGATGGCCCCGCCCGCAAGGCCCAGGTCGCCCACGAGGTGCAGATCGCTCGGTGGCTGCCTGGGGAATCGAATGCATCCCTTTCCCACCGAGTAGCCCTCCAACTGGTTCCGAAAGGCTGCGATCATGTTGCCGCGCATCATGGAGGACGCCAGGTGGCGCTTCTGGGAGGCGAAGGCGAGTTCGGGTTCACCATCTCGGGAGTAGTACGGCATTCCGTGGCGGATGGCTTCGACGAAGGGATTGGGGAGTTCGAGGCACCGCTCCCGCCATGCCGTCAATGTGGCCTGCTCCTGACGACCCAGGCGGCTGATGTAGGCGTCGACGACCGGGTCGCACTCCGTCTCATCGAGGCCATGGCGCACCCGCACCCGAGAGACTGCTCCCGGTGGTTCGGATCGGTACACTCGGTCGTCCGCTGCCGCCGGTCACGGACGGGGAGGAAGCACCATGCTCAGCACCATGCAGGACGGGCCGCTCCTGGTCAGCGGTATTCTTCGCCACGGCCAGCAGGTCTACGGCACCAGCCGGGTGGTGACCATCGTCGGACCGGACGGGGAGTCGGTGCAGAGCACCTTCGCCGACGTCGCTCGTAGAGCCGAGCAGTTGGCCAACGCGCTCGGCCGTCTGGGCATCGGCGACTCCGACCGGGTCGGGACCTTCTTGTGGAACAACCAGACCCATCTCGAGGCCTACCTGGCCGTACCGGCCATGGGAGCGGTGCTCCATACACTCAATATCCGACTTTTTCCTGAGCAGTTGGCCTATGTCATCAACCACGCCGAGGACCACGTCATCATCTGCAACGCGTCCATTGCCGGGTTGCTGGCCCGTGTGCGCGATCAGATTCCGACCGTCAGGCACATCATCACGGTGGGGGAGGGGGACACCTCTGGACTGGGCCAGACCTTGGACTACGAGACTCTTCTGGCCGCCGAGGAGCCCGGCTACGACTGGCCGCTGCTGGATGAGCGGCAGGCCGCGGCCATGTGCTACACGTCGGGCACCACTGGTAACCCGAAGGGAGTCGTCTACAGTCACCGCTCCACATTCCTGCACACGATGGCCATCACCTCGGGCGGATCACTCGGAATCAGCGAGCGCGACAGCGTGCTGTCGATCGTGCCGATGTTCCACGCCAATGCATGGGGCACCCCTTACGGCGGGTTCATGACGGGGGCGGACCTGATCATGCCCCAGCAGTATCTCCAGGCCGCTCCGCTAGCTGCCATCATCGATCGTTTCCGGCCCACCATCTCCGCCGGGGTCCCCACCATCTGGAGCGATCTCCTCCGATACTCGCAGACCAATCCGGTGGATCTCTCGTGCCTTCGGATGATCACCGCAGGTGGTGCGGCAGTGCCCCGCCAGCTCATCGAGCGGTTCCGGGACGAGCTCGGGGTCCAGATGGTTCAGGGCTGGGGGATGACCGAAACGAGTCCGCTCTGTTCGTTGGCCACGCCACCTCGCCAGGCCGCGCCCGACGAGGAGATCGAGTGGCGGGTGAAGACCGGCCGCGTCGTGCCCGGCGTCGAACTGCGCATCTGTGCGGACGACGGCGCCGTCCTCCCCAACGACGGCGAGGCCGTGGGGGAGTTCGAGGTACGGGGTCCTTGGATTACCGCGTCGTACTACCGCGAATCTGCGGCGGACCGTTTTCACGACGGCTGGCTGCGCACTGGGGACATCGGCTCGCTCGACCCCATGGGCTATATGCAGATCAGCGACCGCAGTAAGGACGTCATCAAGTCCGGCGGCGAGTGGATCTCCTCGGTCGAGTTGGAGAATGAGGTCATGGCTCACCCGGACGTGATCGAGGCTGCTGTCATCGCCGTGCCCGATGACCGGTGGAGTGAGCGGCCGCTCGTGGCTGTGGTGCTCGAGCAGGGTTCCACCGTCACACCGGACGACCTGCTGGTGTTCCTTACGCCCCGGGTGTCCAAGTGGTGGTTACCCGAACGGTGGACGGTGATCGCCGAAGTGCCGAAGACCAGTGTGGGCAAGTTCGATAAGAAGGTGCTCCGGGCCCGCCACGCCGAGGGCAACCTCGAAGTCATCGTGGTCGACCCCGTGGCCGGCAACTAAGGGTGCCCGACCTCGACGACATCGTGGGGCGGTTGGAATCGATCGCTGAGGACCTGGCGGACGCCGCTCTCGGCCGACTCCGCCAGAACGCCGACGCCTTGAGGGCTGGTGGCGAACCCGATCAGGAGTTGGCCGCCGAGGAGAAGCGCATCACCCGGGCCCGCCGAGCCGTGGAGAAGGCGGCAACCTTGCTCGGCGGTACCTCGAAGGCGACATTCGACGAGGGGCCCTGACCCGATGACGGCGTATCCGCCCGCCGCCAATTGGTTTCCCGACCCCGACGGCTGGGGTGGGCTCCGCTACTGGGATGGAACCGCTTGAACGGCCCACCGCACGCCGCCTCCGGCACCGGCCTACCCCGGTTACGGGGCGCCTGCGGGCTGGGGGTCACCGGGGAAGTGGGGAAAACCGCGGTGGAGGGGCGCCGACCTCGGATTGCCGCCCTCGGGACCGGGGGCACTGGCTGAGCCGGCCCGTCGGCTCGGTGGCCGCATGCTCGACATCCTGGTCATGGTGCCGGTCTTCGCCGTCCTCCTCATTGTGATCCTCGTAATCGCTGCACCGCACTTCGGGCCATGGTTCCCGCCGACCACTCAGAACATCGATGGAACGACGACGTCCAACCATGTCCCGGGTTTCGTCTGGCTATATGTGGTGGTGCTGGGCTCCATGTTCGTGACCAGTCTCGTCATGGTCGCCTACGAGACGGTCGCCGTCGGCAGGTACGGGCGGACGTTGGGGATGGCGTGGCTCGACCTCCGTCCCGTCCGTCTCGACGGCACCGCGCTGGGCTGGGGCCGGGTTCTGGCCCGCGCCGTCATTTTCTGGCTCGCCGGTTTCATGGGTTGGATCGGGCTGCTCGATCCGCTGTGGTGCCTGTGGGACGATCGTCGTCAGTGCCTCCACGACAAGGTGGCCGGATCGGTCATGATCAACAGCCAGACTGCCGCCGCTCCATCGGATGGATCCGTCGTCCTTGGCGGTGCCCTTCGTTGAGCGTCCGGGGACGGGCCGAGGTACTTGACAACGCGCCAGGATCCACCGGGCGGCCGTGGTCGGGCCTTCGGTGTGACGATCTGCTCTCCCGGATGATCGCGATCTAGCGCTGCCACCCTTCGGACCCCTTCTTCTGCTCAACCGGTTGGTCGGGCATGACGACTGAGGAAGACGACCCGCCGCCCGGGGTCCACTCGGACGTGCTTGGTCTGGACCGGGTGATTGAGCTGGGTCCTGTGGTGGCGTTCGGCCGTTGCCAGGG
>JAYVYR010000021.1:0-2598 GCA_043784065.1 Acidimicrobiaceae bacterium | reverse complement strand
TTGCTCGCCGGCATCGCCGAGCGAGGAGGCTCACCGGTCGAGCTCGAAGGGGAAACCGCCCTGTCCGCCCTCGACCGAGCCGGCTACGTCGGAACCTTGGCCACCAACTCAGAATTCGAGATCGTCCGGTACCTGCGGCTCGGCGAGATCGTGTCGGCCACCACCGTGTTCGAGTCCATCAGCGAGGAGAAGCAGACCCGCATGGGTCGCGGCCGGTTCGTCACCTGGGTGACCACCTACACGGTGCCACCTGACGAGGTCGTGGGCCACCAGACCTTCCGCATCCTCAAGTTCGAACCGTCCGGGGCCGCGACATGATCCCCACTAGAGCTTCGGACATCGCCGTAGGGGACGTGTTGCCCCCCCTCCAGATCCCGATCACGGCCACCCTGATCGCCGCCGGCGCCATCGCCACCCGGGACTTCATGCCGGTCCACCACGATCGAGAGTACGCGGCTCAACAGGGCGCACCGGACATTTTCATGAACATTCTGTCCGACACCGGCTACTGCTCCCGGTTCCTCACCGACTGGGCCGGGGGTGACACGATGATCAAGCGGCTGGCCATCCGCCTGGGTGTTCCCGTGTTCCCGGACCACACCCTGTCCTACTCGGGCGAAGTGGTCTCGATCACCCGCCAGGGTGGCGAGTACGTGGTCGAGGTTTCCTTCCGGGCTACCGGGGACCTCGGCGACCATGTGACCGGCACAGCCACCTTGACTCTTCCCTTCGAACGGTGATCGTCCGACCCATTCCGTCGTTCGGTCCGGGCCTTATTCCGGCACAATGATGGCATGACCGACTGGACGGAAGTGACCTCGCGCAACGCCAGGTCGGTGCAGACCACGATCGGTTGGATCTTCTGGGACCCGGGCGCGGTGGACCGCTACCGGGCCGCCGGCCTGCCCGATGGTCTGACCGGCCCGCTCGGCTACATTGCGGCGCGATGCGCACCCTTGGCGGCCGCTGGTCCCGAAGCGGTTACAGCGGCATTCGGATCAATCAGTCCACAAGGGATCACCGCCGTCTTCGACCTGCTGGACGCCGACGGATTCGCCGCGATGTGGACGGCCCGGAATGAGGCGGTGGCCACGGGACTGGCCACCCATGCTCCCGAGCTCGTCGACCCGCTGGTCGAACTGGGTCCTGTCCTGTGGGCAGTCGTTGAGGCCCTGCCCACGGTAGGACGGGTTCTTTTCGCCTCCCACCTGGCCATGCCCCGTCCCGCCGATGCGCTGGTTTCCGGCTGGCATGCCGTGAACTGCCTTCGGGAGTGGCGAGGGGACACCCACTGGGCGTTGGTGGTGGCCGCCGGGCTCACCCATCCCGAGGCGTCGATCCTGCACAACGCCTGGCTCCACTACGAGGACGGCTGGCTGGCCCGCTCCCGAGGCACCTCGCCAGAGGACCTTCATGCCGGCTGGCACGCCCTGCAAGGCAAAGGATTGACCGTTGATGGTGTGGTCACCGACGAGGGTGTCGACCTGCGCCAACGGATTGAGGATGACACCGACAGATGTACCTCCATCCCCTGGCAGCTCTTGGGCGAGGCCCGATCGATCGAGTTCGCCGAGCGGTTCGAGCCGCCTTGCGAACTGCTGTTGCGACGGGTGGACGAGACCGCCGGCCCAAATTTCCAGCCGGCCTCCCGGGTACGGAGTGTCGGATGACCGGGTCGGTGCCCGGTCGTCGGGCACTGGTGACCGGAGCAACTCGAGGGATCGGACGGGCCACGGCGCTGGCGCTGGCCGGGGCCGGTTGGGACGTGGCCGTGACCGGCCGCACCGCCCATCGAGGCGAGGGGCGTGACGACTCCGATACCGGCGCAGGGCGCCCCCTTCCGGGCAGCCTCGAGGAGACCGGCGAAGCCATCCGAACCGCAGGTCGCCGATCGCTCGAGCTGATCGCCGACCTGCATAACCATGGGGGTCTGCGGACTGCCGTGGCAAGGATCGAAGCGGAGTGGGGCGGGGTCGATCTACTGGTCAACAACGCCGTCGACACGGCACCAGGAAGCATGGTGCCGATCATCCAACTGACCGTGAGGCAGCTGGAGTCCAAACTTGCGGCCAATGCGGTGGCGCCGTTCGTGATGATCCAGGCCGTGTTGCCCGGCATGCTCGAGCGAGGCGGCGGGACGATCATCGACGTCACCTCCCATACCGCCACCGCCGACCCGCCAGGACCAGTAGGCCAGGGCGGATGGGGTGTGGCCTATGCCGCCTCCAAGGCGGCTGCTCATCGGTTCGCCCCACTGCTGGCCGTTGAACTCGGCGACCGTGGCATCCGGGCCTACAACCTGGACCCCGGTTATGTCGAGACGGAGCGCCAGGTCGTCAATGCCGCCGCCCTAGGGCTCGTCGGCCACTACTCCGGGGCACCTCCGACGGTTCCGGCGGCGGCCATAGTGTGGATGGTCGACCATCCCCTTGAGCTGGAGAACGGGCAGACGATTCGCGGCCAGAAGCTCGCCCTGGTCGAGGGCCTCCACGCCGACTGGCGGACTTCTTGAATCATGCCGACGGGGCACCCGTGCCCACAGCCGACGGGGCACCCGTGCCCACTGTCACCGTCTATTGGCGACGAGGCTGTCCGTTC
>JAYVYR010000020.1:0-2917 GCA_043784065.1 Acidimicrobiaceae bacterium | reverse complement strand
GTCGGCGACCTCGACACTCTGGACCGGCTCATCGCCGAGGGCTGGCTGCTGTGCGGCAACCCCGAAGAGGTGGCTGAGCAGGTGGAGAAGTACCAGACGGTCGGGTGCGATCAGGTCGTGTTCGGTCTGCCGAGCGACTCGATGGAGCACGACGAGGTCCTCGAGATGCTCGAGGTGTTCGGTACCAAGGTGATTCCGGAATTCGACAAGGACGAGATCCACTCGACCACCCGGTACCGGGCCACCGCCCAGCGCAAGTATCCGGAGTTCGGCTGTGACGTGCCGGATATCCAGGTGCCCGGCCTGCCCACCAACGCCCTGATCCAGCCGGACGGCACCCGCAAGTTCTAACTAGTCGGGGCCCAGTTCAAGCGAAGGCCACACCGACGCCGATCCATGTCAGGCCCCGGAAGCACCCCAGGCGGCCAAAAGGTCATCGGTAGTCGTCAGCGTGGTGATCAGCGGGAAGGTGTTGTCGAGGACGGCGTCGGCGTATGTCTCCGGGATGCCCGCCACCGTGTCACGCGGAACCACTACCTGGTAGCCGAGGTTGCACGCCTCGATCGCCAGGCCGAGCACCCCCAGGTTGACCGACACGCCGGTGGCGATCACCGTAGCTATGCCCGCGCTTCGTAGCCAGGTATCGAGCGAGGTTCCGGAAAAAGGGGACACCCCGTGCAACCGGGCACAGACCAGGTCCGACGGGTCAGGCCCCAGTTCGTGGATGACTTCGGCGGGCGGGGTCCCTACCAACAGATGGTCGGGATTGCGCACCATGGCGGCGATCAGCTGGCAGTTGACGGTGGATCCCACCCGGTCGGCCCGGAACTCGGCGGTGCAGTGGACCACCTGGACACCGATAGACCGGCCGGCGCGCAGCAGGCGGGCCGTGTTGGCCACGACGCCGACTCGGTTGGCGGCCTCGGCCAGCTGAGGGAAGGCGGTCAGGTCACCGACCACCCCACGCTGGACCTCCATGGTGAGGATGGCTGTCCGCGCCGGTTCGGTCAGGGCTGCGAGATCAATGGGCACGACAGCCGACCCGACTCACGAGTCCGATGCCGTGCGGGCCCCGCCGCTGTCGGAGGCCTCGGGCACCTCGGCCACGATGTTGTTCGCCCATCGGTAGTCCGGCTTACCGCTGGGGGAGCGCTCGATGAGCTCAACCACATGGAGCTGACGGGGGACCTTGTATCCGGCTATGTGGTCACGGCAGTACTCCTGAATCTCGTCGAGCGACGGCGCCACCTCACCCCGGGGCTGGATGATGGCGGCCACCCGCTGCCCCCACCGTTCGTCGGGTGCTCCAACGACGATGGCGTCGAGGACGGCGGGATGGGACCGGACGGCCGACTCCACTTCTTCAGGAAAGATCTTCTCGCCTCCGGAGTTGATCGAGACCGAGCCCCGGCCGAGCAGGGTGATGGTGCCGTCCGCTTCGATGGTGGCGAAGTCGCCGGGCATCGAGTACCGCTTGCCATCGACGGTGATGAACACCTCGGCCGATTTGACCGGGTCGTTGTAGTACCCGACCGGGATGTTGCCGGTCCGGGCGATCTTGCCGATGGTGCCCGACCCGGGCGCTACAGGCTTGAGGTCCTCATCGAAGACCACGGTCCCGCCCAGCACGCTTACCGTGGGGCCGCTCTTCATGGCCGTATCGCCCTTGGTTATCGTGGCCATCCCGTTGTTGCCCGATTCGGAGGAGCCGATGGCGTCCACGATGACGATGTTCGGCAGGTGGCGGAAGAACTCGTCTTTGACCGGCGCCGAAAAGAGGGCCGCCGACGACGTGACGGCCAGGAGCGACGACAGGTCGTAGTCCGCACCCGGATCATCGAGGGCTTCGACCAGGGGCTTGCCCATGGCATCCCCGGTGATCATGATCGAGTTGGCTTTCTCCGACTCGACCAGGCGCCATACCTCGTGAGGCTCGAACTTGGGGATGAGGATGGTGCGGTTGCCTACCAGGCTCTGGCCGAGGATCGACCATTGGGTGGCGCCGTGCATGAGGGGGGCGATGGGGAGGAGGGTGAGTTGACCGCCTCGACCCTTCTCCACCATCTCTTCGGGCGCCTGCACCCGGGTGTTGGTCGAGGGGTCGACCCCGCCGCCCAGCGCGAAGAAGACGTCTTCGTGCCGCCAGACCACGCCCTTGGGCATGCCGGTGGTGCCGCCCGTATAGAGGATGTAGTAGTCGTCGCCCGACCTGGGGGCGAAGTCCCGCTCGGGTGAGCCTTGGGCGAGGGCCTCCTCGTAGGGGACGGTTCCTTCGCCGAGGGGCACGCCCGAGCCGTCGTCGACGCCGATGACCAGCTTGAGGTCGGGCAACTCGGGAAGAAGGTCGGCTACCTGGGGTGCATAGTCGGCCTGGTGGACGAGAGCCACAAGATCGGCGTTGGTGAAGAGATAGCGGAGCTCCTCTTTGACGTAGCGGTAGTTGATGTTGATCCACACGGCTCGCAGCTTGAAGACGGCCCAGGCGGTCTCGACCCACTCGACGCAGTTGAGGGAGTAGATGCCGACGTGGTCCCCGGGGGCGATGCCCTGGGCGGCCAGATAGTGGGCCAGGCGGTTGGCCCGCTCCTCCATCTGGGCGTACGTGCGGCGTTCACCCTCGGCCACGAGGTACTCCCGGTCCCCGAAAGCGTCGACTGCTGCCTCGAACATGTCGGCGAGATTGAAGGTGCTCATTGTGCCGATAGTAGAACAGGTTTCTGTTGTGCGACGTGTGGCCGAGTCGGGCGCATGCCTGGTACCGCGGTTGCCGGCGGTCCCTTCTGATGGCGGGTTCGCGTCAGCTGCGAAGGTCGTCGGCCGTGCTGTTGGTCGGGAGGCCTGGCTCGTCTGGGCGGCGAAGCTCGACAGGGCTGCGAAGCTCGGCCGGATGCTGCAACTCGGCCAGACCCTCTCGCAC